>JAAPAA010000285.1 GCA_012274165.1 Thiobacillaceae bacterium | reverse complement strand
CTGCAGCCGGTCACGCTGATCCAGCTGGTCAAGGAGATCGGCGACTGGGCGTATCACAGCGGCATCCGCCGCCTGTTCATCGTCAACGCGCATGTCACCAACGCTGCGCCGCTGCGCTGCGCCCTGGAGATGTTGCGCGCCGAGCACGACGACCTGATGGTCGCGGTGATTAATACCGCGACGCTCAGCGAACGGGTGCGCGAATTCCACAGCGCCGACGCCGACGACTGGCACGCTAACGACGCCGAGGCGTCGATCATGCTGGCCATCGCCCCCGAGGGGGTGCGTCCGGACAAGTTCGCAGAAGCCGACGACCCGGACCGCACCTGTGGCTGCGTCTTTTCCCATCCGGTCAATCGCACCAGCCTCAATGGCGTGACCGGCACGCCCAGCCTGGCCACGGCGGAGAAGGGCGCGCGCTGGTTCGACTGGCTGGTGGCCGACCTTGCCAAGCTGGTTGTGAAAGGCTGTACCGAGGCCCCCCCGCTTCCCCATTCCTATTTCGGCGACGGCGCCTGAGCCGTCCCGCTTATCCACGCACCAAGGACCCAACATGTATTCGAACGAAGAGATCGCCAACCAGCAAAAAGACCTGACCGACAAGGGCGTGAAATATTGCATCGGCGCCTATGTCGACATCCACGGCGTGCCCAAGGCCAAGGTCGTGCCGATCGGCCACCTCGGCCAGATGGCCAAGGGCTCCGAACGCTATACTGGCTACGCCCTGGATGGCCTCGGCCAGGCACCCAACGACGACGAGCTGACCTCGGTGCCGGACCTCGACCGCGCCATCCAGTTGCCGTGGGAGCCGAAGATCGCCTGGATTCCGGCTGACAACCATTTCCAGGGCAAGCCCTATGCCCTGAACACCCGCGTCGCCCTGAAGAACCAGCTGGCCGAGGCGGCCAAGCTCGGCTACGGCATGAACCTGGGCATCGAGTGCGAGATCTTCCTGTTGAAGCAGAACGACGACGGCAGCCTGTCGGTGCCGGTCGCCGACGACAAGCTCACCAAGCCCTGCTACGACGTGCGCGGCTTTGTCGACAATTTCTCCTGGCTGGACAAGGTGGCCACAACCATCAACGACCTCGGCTGGGACCTGTATTCCTTCGACCACGAAGATGCCAACGGCCAGTTCGAGTTCGACTTCAACTACGCCGATGCGCTGACCACCTGCGATCGCCTCACATTCTTCCGCTTCATGGCCAAGCACTACGCCAAGGAGGAAGGCCTGCTCGCCACCATGATGCCCAAGCCTTTCGCCGACAAAACCGGCAACGGCGCCCACTTCAACATGTCGATCTACGATTTGGAGACCGGCAAGAACCTGTTCGCCTGCGCGCCCGAGGACGACCCGCACGGCATCGGCCTGACCCCGCTCGGCTACAGCTTCGTCGCCGGCATCCTCAAGCACGGCCGCGCCCTGTGCGCTGTGTTCGCGCCGACGGTGAACAGCTACAAGCGCCTGGTGCGGCGCGGTGCCATGAGCTATTTTTCCTGGGCGCCGGTGTTCAACTCCTGGGGCTCCAACAACCGCACCAACTCGGTCCGCATTCCCTCCGGCGGCGGCCGCTGCGAATCGCGCAACGCCGACGGCGCGGTCAACCCTTACCTGGCCGCCACCCTGGCCCTGGCCGCTGGCCTGGAAGGCATTCGCGAGGGTCTGAGTCCGGGCAACCCGAACGAGGACAACCTCTATGCCATCGGCGACGACGAGCGCCGCGCGCGCGGCATCGAGTTCCTGCCGCAGACCCTGCAGGAGGCCGTGGCCGCCTTCGCTGCCGACCCGCTGGTCGAGGCCACCCTGGGCAAGGGACTGCGCGACGAGTTCATCCGCTACAAGAACGAGGAGTGGGAGGCTTACCACCTGTCGGTCAGCAAGTGGGAAGTCGAACGCTACAGCTACATGTTCTGACAGCCTGAACAGAGCCAAGCATGACGACGAAAAACGGAAGCGAGAAGGTGTCCAGCCCGGTCAGCCGAATCAGTGTCTCGCTGCCGCCGGACCTGCTGGCCGGGCTGGACAGCATGGTCGAGAGCCGCGGCTATGACAGCCGCTCGCAGGCCATCGGCGAAATGGTCAATTATCAGCTGGCCGAGCATAAGCGCAGCCTCGGCAACGAGGTCATGGCGGGCACCCTGACCTTGCTGTACAACCGTGCCACCCGCAGCCTGCAGGGCCGGCTGGCGGACATCCAGTATCAGTACGTCGCCGAGGTCATCAGCTCGCTGCATGTACACCTGACCGAGGACCAGATGCTGGAGGTGATTCTGGTCCAGGGCCCGGCGACCACGCTCCAGGCCATCACCCATGAAATGCTCGGCTTGCGCGGCGTCATCACCGGCCGCCTGCACCTGCTGGCGGCGGTCATCCCGCCGCTGCACGCGCCGGCCGCCGGCTGAGATAAGCCGGCTATCAACCTATCGACTGGATTTCATATGGCACAAAACCTCAACCCCATTGCCCCGAAGCTGTTCCTGTGGGAAGAGCTGCTGCCGGGTGGCTGCCATTGGTCGGGCATCCTGCGCCGCGGCAACGCGTTGCGGCTCACCGATCTGAGCGGCCGCGCCAACGTCTCGGCACTGTTCTACAACGCCGAAGAAAAGCTCGAGCGCTACAACATGCCCGACACCCTCAAGGCGCAGCACACCGCGCACCTGACGACGGGCCACGTCTGCTACTCCGACATGGGCCACGTGCTGTGCTCGGTGATCCATGACAGCTGCGGCTGGCATGACCCGCTGTGCGGCGCCAGCAACGCCGAGATGGTGAAGGCGAAGTACGGCGAAGCCACCTACCAGACCCACCGCAACGCCATGCACCGCAACGGCCGCGATGGCCTGCTGGTCGAACTCGGCAAGTGGGGGCTGGGCAAGCGCGACGTAGTGCCGAACGTCAACTTCTTCAGCAAGGTCGTCGCCGACGAGGCCGGCCGGCTGCACTTCGACGCCGCCAATTCGCACCCTGGTGCCTACGTTGATCTACGCTTCGAGATGAACGTGCTGGTGGTGCTGTCTGCCGCACCGCATCCGCTCGATCCGCGCCCCGACTACGCGCCGGGCGACGTCATGCTGACCGCGTGGAAGAGCGGAACGCCAGCTGCCGACGACGTCTGCCGCAACGCCTGCGCGGAAAACCAGCGCGGCTTCTATCAAACCGAAATCCTGTTCCGTTGAGGTGGCACCGTGACTCGTTTTAACCTCGTCGAAAGTTCCTTCGATCCCAAGACCGCTGTGGTGGATGCCGTGGTTGACGCCGGCGATCCGTGGATCCACGAAATCAAGAAGGGTCAGGTCTTCCGCATCCTCGACCTCGAAGGCAACCAGGCGGTCGACACCCTGTTCTTCAATGCGCGCGACCCGGAGGAACGCTACAGCGCCGCCGACACCGTGCGCGCGCAGGGCGCCTTGTATCTCACCGCCGGCACGCAGCTGATGTCGACCGAAGGCAGGGCGATGCTCACCATTACCGCCGACACCTGCGGCCGCCACGACACCCTCGGCGGCGCCTGCTCGTGCGAGAGCAACACCGTGCGCTATGCGCTCGACAAGCGGCCGATGCATTCCTGCCGCGACAGTTTCCTGCATGCGCTCGCCCACTATGAGGGTGGCCTGACCAAGCGCGACATCACCAGCAACATCAACTTCTTCATGAACGTGCCGGTGACGCCCGAGGGCGGCCTGACCTTCGCCGATGGCGTGTCGGCGCCGGGCAAGTACGTCGAGATGCGCGCCGAGATGGACGTGCTGTGCCTGATCTCCAATTGCCCGCAGCTCAACAACCCGTGCAACGCCTACAACCCGACGCCGGTGCGGGTGCTGATCTGGGACGCGCCTGAACAATAAAACCTGACGGCGGGACGCCCCGCTGCATTGAATGAAGCGGGACGACCCGCCGGAGATTGCATGTTCGACAAGGTTCTCATCGCCAACCGCGGCGCCATCGCTTGCCGCATCATCCGCACCCTTCGCACCATGGGGGTGAAATCTGTCGCCGTCTATTCGGAGGCAGACCGCCATTCGCTGCACGTGCGGCTGGCCGACGAAGCCGTTGAGATCGGCCCGGCGCCGGCGGCGCAGAGCTACCTGCGTGGCGAGAAGATTCTCGAAGCGGCGAAATCTACAGGCGCGCAGGCCGTTCATCCCGGCTACGGTTTCCTGTCCGAGAACCCCGGCTTCGCCGAGGACTGCGCTGCTGCCGGCATCGCCTTCATCGGCCCCAGTCCGGATCAGATGCGCGCCTTCGGACTCAAACACACCGCGCGCGATCTCGCCGAGCACAACAAGGTGCCGTTGCTGCCCGGCTCTGGCCTGCTGTCCGACGCCGGCCACGCCCAGGCCGAGGCGGCGCGCATCGGCTACCCGGTGATGCTGAAGAGCACCGCCGGCGGCGGCGGCATCGGCATGCGCCTGATCTGGAGCGCCGACGAACTGGTGGAGGCCTTCCAGTCGGTCGAGCGGCTGGCGCGCGCCAACTTCAAGGAGGCCGGCATTTTCCTCGAGAAGTATGTCGAGCACGCGCGCCACATCGAGGTGCAGATCTTCGGCGACGGCAAGGGCCATGTCGTCGCGCTGGGAGAACGTGATTGCTCGGTGCAGCGGCGCAACCAGAAGGTCATCGAGGAAACCCCGGCGCCGGGTCTCACCGATATTCAAAGAAACAGCCTGCTGGCCACCGCGGTGCGCCTCGGCGAGGCGGTTGGTTACCGCTCCGCCGGCACGGTCGAATTCGTCTACGACACGCAAAGTGGCGAATTCTATTTCCTCGAAGTGAACACCCGCCTGCAGGTCGAGCACGGTGTCACCGAGGAAGTCACCGGCGTCGACCTGGTCGAGTGGATGGTGAAGGAGGCGGCCGGCGAGCTGGATTTGTCCGGCTTCAAGGCCGATCCGCAGGGAGCCTCGATGCAGGTGCGCCTGTATGCAGAAGACCCGGGCAAGGACTTCCAGCCCGCCGCCGGCGTGCTGACCGAAGTCGTGTTTCCCGCCGACGCGCGGATCGAGACCTGGGTCGAGCGCGGTTCCGACGTGCCGCCGTTCTACGATCCCATGGTGGCGAAGATCATCGTCAAGGGCATCGACCGCGTCGACGCACTGAGCAAGATGCAGCAGGTGCTGGCCAATACCCGCGTTGCCGGCATCGAGACCAACCTCGGCTACCTCGGCCAGATCGTGCGCGACATGGTGTTCATGGAAGGGCGGCAGACGACGCGCTATCTCAACGCCTTCCACTACCGCCCGGCAACGATCGACGTCATCGAACCCGGCGTGCAGAGCAGCATCCAGGACTGGCCGGGCCGCACCGGTTACTGGGACGTCGGCGTGCCGCCGTCGGGGCCGATGGATGCGCTGGCGCTGCGGCTCGCCAACAGGCTGGCCGGCAACGAGGAGGGCGCGGCCGCGCTCGAACTCACCGTCGCTGGCCCCACGCTGCGCTTCAACTGCGACAGCGTGATCGCGCTCGCTGGTGCCGATATGGGCGCCGAACTCGATGGCGTACCGCTCGCCAACTGGGCGGCGCACGCGGTCAAGGCTGGCGGCATGCTCAAGCTCGGCGCGATCAGGGACAGCGGCTGCCGCGCCTATCTCACGGTGCGCGGCGGCTTCGACGTGCCGGATTATCTCGGCAGCAAATCGACGTTCACGCTCGGCCAGTTCGGCGGCCACGCCGGGCGTACGCTACGCGTCGGCGACGTGCTGCATATCCCGGCAGCGGAATCTGCGAGCATCGACAAGGCGCTGCCCGTCGCGTTGCGCCCGACTTACACGCACGCGTGGGAAATCGGCGTGCTGTACGGTCCGCACGGCGCGCCGGATTTCTTCACCGACGCCGACATCGAGATGTTCTTCGCCACCGACTGGGAAGTGCACTACAACTCCAGCCGCACCGGCGTCCGTCTGATCGGTCCGCGCCCGCAGTGGGCGCGCAAGGACGGCGGCGAGGCCGGACTGCATCCGTCCAACATTCACGACAACGCCTACGCCATCGGCGCGGTCGACTTCACCGGTGACATGCCGGTCATCCTCGGGCCGGACGGTCCCTCGCTCGGCGGTTTCGTCTGCCCGGCCACCATCGTGCAGGCCGAGTTGTGGAAAATGGGCCAGCTGCGCCCGGGCGATACCGTGCGCTTCAAGCGCTTGAGCCAGACGCAGGCCGAGCAGATGGAGGCGGCGCAGGACGCCGCCATCGCCAGCCTCGACGCCCCGGCCGCGCCCGTCGCCGATAGCGGTCCGCTCGCCGAACCCGTGCTGCACCGCACCCCCGAAACCGACAACCCCGTTGCCGTGGTTTACCGCCGCGCCGGCGACAAATACCTGCTCATCGAATACGGCCCGCTGGTGCTCGACCTCAACCTGCGCTTCCGCGTGCACGCGCTGATGACCAAGCTGCAGGCCGACGCCGTACCTGGCATCCTCGATCTCACGCCCGGCATCCGTTCGCTGCAGGTGCACTACGACTCGCGCGTGCTGCCGCTGTCGAAACTGATGGACCTGCTGCTGGCCGCGGAAAAGGCGCTGCCCGCCATCGAGGACATGCAGGTGCCGACCCGCATCGTGCACATCCCACTGTCGTGGGACGACGCCGCGACCAAACTCGCAATCGAGAAGTACATGCAGTCGGTGCGCAAGGATGCGCCCTGGTGCCCGAGCAACATCGAGTTCATCCGCCGCATCAACGGCCTCGACAGCATCGAGGAAGTGAAGCGCATCGTCTTCGATGCCAGCTACCTGGTGATGGGCCTCGGCGACGTCTACCTCGGTGCGCCGGTGGCGACGCCGGTCGATCCGCGCCATCGCATGGTCACCACCAAGTACAACCCAGCCCGTACCTGGACCCCGGAAAACGCCGTCGGCATCGGCGGCGCCTACATGTGCGTCTACGGCATGGAAGGCCCCGGCGGCTACCAGTTCGTCGGCCGCACCTTGCAGATGTGGAACCGCTGGCGCCAGACGGCCAACTTCACCGACGGCAAGCCATGGCTGCTGCGCTTCTTCGACCAGGTGCGCTTCTTCCCGGTGAGCGAGGACGAGTTGCTCAAGATCCGCGAGGATTTCCCCCTTGGCCGCTACCAGCTGAAGATCGAGGAAACCACCTTCAGCCTGCGCGACTACAACACGTTTCTCAGCGACAACAGCGCGTCCATCACCGCCTTCAAGACGCAGCAGCAGGCCTCGTTCGACGAAGAGCGCGAACGCTGGCGCGCCAGCGGCCAGGCCGACTACGCCAGCGACCTGACGGTGGCAGAAGCCGCCCCCGACAGCGAACTCGACCTGCCGGAAAACGGCCGCGCCATCGCCAGCCACGTCGCCGGCAACGTGTGGAAAGTGGAAGTGGAAGATGGGGCTGAGGTGAAGCAGGGCGATCCGCTCGTCATCATCGAATCGATGAAGATGGAGTTCGCCGTGATGGCGCCGTGCGACGGCCGCATCCACAAGGTGTTCTGCCGCGAAGGTGGGCAGGTCTCCGCCGGGCAGGACCTGCTGGTGCTGGTGAGCGAGTGAGGAATAGAAAATGAAACCATTGCTCGACATCGCCACCCTGCGCCAGCGCTACCAGTCCGGCGAACTCACCCCGCTTGAACTGGTGGAAGACCTGCTCGCCCGTACAGCTGCAGAAGACACGCACCATATCTGGATCAGCCGCCTCGACGCCGACGCCCTGCGGGCCTATGCAAGCAAACTCGAAGGCAGGGACATCGCCAGCCTGCCGCTCTACGGCATCCCCTTCGCCATCAAGGACAACATCGATCTCGCCGGTCTGCCTACCACCGCAGGCTGTCCGGAATACGCCTACACGCCGGAACGCAACGCTACCGTCGTACAGCGCCTGATCGACGCCGGTGCCATCCCGCTTGGCAAGACCAACCTCGACCAGTTCGCCACCGGCTTGAACGGCACCCGCTCGCCCTACGGCGCCTGCCGCAACGCTTTCAACCCCGATTTCATTTCCGGCGGCTCCAGTTCCGGTTCGGCGGTCGCGGTGGCGCTCGGTCTGGCGAGCTTCTCGCTCGGCACCGACACCGCCGGATCCGGCCGCGTGCCCGCCGCGTTCAATCACCTCGTCGGCCACAAGCCAAGCTGCGGCGCGCTGTCCACCCACGGTGTGGTGCCCGCGTGCCGCTCGCTCGATGCGGTGTCGATTTTCGCGTTGACTGCGGAGGACGCCGAGCGCGTGCTGGCGGTCGCCGCCGGTTTCGACGCCGACGATGAATACTCGCGGCCGCTGTCGCCGCACGGCTTCGACTTCGGCCGCGCCGCCGGTTTCAGGTTCGGCGTGCCGATGCAGAAGGACCTGCAATTCTTCGGCAACGCCGAGGCAGAGCGGTTGTTCGGCGAAGCGGTGGAACGCATGCAGGCGCTGGGCGGCACGCCGGTCGCAGTCGATCTCGCCCCCTTCCTCGACACCGCGCGCCTGCTCTACGGCGGCCCCTGGGTCGCCGAGCGCTACCTCGCCATCCGCGACTTTTTCGACGCGCAGCCGGACAAGGTGTTTCCGCCGGTGCGCGACATCATCGCCGGCGGTCGCGACATCAGCGCCGCCGATACCTTCGCCCATCTCTACAGGCTGCGCGCGTTCAGGCGGGTGTGCGATGCGGCGTGGAACGACATCGACGTGATGCTCACCCCCACCGCCGGCACGATCTATCGCGTGGACGAGATGGAAGCCGACCCCATCCGTCTCAATTCCAATCTCGGCTATTACACCAACTTCATGAACCTGCTCGACCTCGCCGCGACCGCTGTGCCAGCCGGGTTCCAGAATGATGGCCTGCCGTTCGGCGTCACCCTTATCGCGCCGCCGCATCAGGATGGTCCGCTGCTGCACCTGGCGTCGCGCATGCAGCAGGCGCTCGGCGGCAAGCTGGGCGCCACCGAGCATGTTCTGCCTGATGCCGAAACATTGAACCTGCTTCCTGGCGGCCAGGTCCGGGTCGCTGTCGTCGGTGCACATCTCAGCGGCTTGCCGCTCAACCATCAACTTACCGAGCGCAACGCCCGTCTGGGGGCCACGACGCAGACCGCGCCGACATACCGCTTCTACGCCCTGCCCGACGGCAAGCGCCCCGGCCTCATCAAAGTGCACGAGGGCGGCGCCGCCATCGCCTGCGAAGTCTGGGAAATGCCCGCCAGCCAGTTCGGTTCCTTCGTCGCCGGCATCCCGGCGCCGCTCGGCATCGGCAAACTGGAACTGGCCGACGGCAGCGTGGCGAATGGCTTCATCTGCGAAGGCATCGGCGTGGCTGATGCGCAGGACATTACGGACTATGGCGGATGGCGGGCGTGGCTGGCCAGCCGGGCAGCTTGACTTCAATGTCTGTGTATTTGCACTAAGATCTGTATATGTGCGAGCCTGCAGAATAAGTCGCTCACGCCGGTCATCAAGGAGAGCATGGGATGCCGCCCAAGGACTCTGTAAACAGCACGTCTGCAGTGGCACGCCTGTCTGGCGAGGCGGGAACGATCGTCGAGCACATGCTCAATGGCATGGCCTACTGCAAGATGCTGTTCGAAGACGGGCAGCCCTGCGACTTCATCTGTCTTTATACCAACCCGGCGTTTGAATCGCTGACCGGCCTCTCGGGCGTAGTCGGCCGGCGCATCACCGACGTCATTCCGGGTGTCCGTGAATCCGATCCCCTGCTGTTCGATATTTTCGGCCGGGTCGCCCAGGGTGGCAAAGCGGAGAAGTTCGAAACCTGGGTCGGCGCACTCGGCATGTGGTTCTCGATTACGGTTTACCGTCCCAAACCCGAACACTTCGTTGCCATGTTCGACGTCATCACCGAGCGCAAGCAGGCGGAGCAGGATCTGCTGCGGGCCAACGAGCGGCTGTCGCTGGCGCAACGTACCGCGGGGGCGGGGGTGTGGGACTGGGACGTCCCCAGCGGGACGCTTGTCTGGTCGGACGAACTCTTTCAGCTGTTCGGACTGGATCCCGCCGCCACGGCCGCCACGTTCGATACCTGGCGCAGCGTGGTGCATCCGGATGACCTGCAGCGGGCTGAAGAGGCGATCTACACAACCCTCCGCGATCATGTGCCCCTCTTCAACGAATACCGCATCGTTTTGCCGACCGGGGCGGTGCGCTGGATCGATGCGTTCGGCGACACCACTTATGATGCGGACGGCAACGCACAGCGCATGACCGGCATCTGCATCGATACGACCGCGCGCAAGCTGGCCGAAGCGCAGATCGAGTTTCTGGCCCATCACGATCATCTAACCCGGCTGCCTAACCGTTTCGTGGCGACGGAACGGCTGAAAATGGCCATGGCCTATGCCGATCGCGCAAATGAAAACGTCGCGCTGCTGTTCCTGGATCTGGACAAATTCAAGGCGATCAACGATTCCCTCGGCCACAACATGGGTGATCTGCTGCTGGTCGAGGTTGCGCGACGCCTGCAAGCCTGCCTGCGGGAAACAGACACCGTTAGCCGGCAGGGCGGCGACGAGTTTCTGATCATTCTCACGCACATCCAGGATCTCGACGCTGTGACGGGTAGCGCCGCCAAGATTGTCGCCGCCCTGGCAGCCCCCTGCGAGATCGAGGGCCATTCCCTGCTGGTGACTACCTCGGTCGGGATCGCGATCTACCCCAACGATGCCAAGGATACGGACACGCTGATGCAGCGGGCCGATACCGCCATGTATCATGCCAAAGGCACGGGCGGAAACGATTTCACCTTTTTCAGCGAGCAGATGAACGCGGCTGTCGCCTTGTCCCATGCCATCCGCATCGAATTGCGTCAGGCATTGGCTGGCGGCGAGTTCGTTCTGCACTACCAACCCCAGATCGATCTTGCCAGCGGGCGGGTCACCGGCGTCGAGGCACTGCTGCGGTGGAACTCGCCCAAGCGCGGTCTGGTGCTGCCGGAGGCGTTCGTTTCCGTCGCCGAAGACTGTGGCCTGATTGTGCCGATTGGCGAATGGGTGCTGCAGGAAGCCTGTCGCCAGGCCGTCCGCTGGCAACAGGCCGGGTTGCCCGAACTGACCGTCGCGGTGAACCTGTCGGCGATGCAATTCCGTCGCGGCAACCTGCAGCAATCCGTGGTGCAGGCCCTGAGCGACTCCGGACTTGCGCCCGCCCGGCTGGAACTGGAGCTGACCGAGTCCCTCCTGATCGTGGAAGCTGAATACGCACTGGAAACCGTCCTCAATCTCAGGAGCCTGGGCATCCGCTTTGCGATCGACGATTTCGGGACCGGCTATTCCAGCCTGGCCTACCTCAAGCGTTTCCCCATCGACAAGCTGAAAATCGCTCAAACCTTCGTTCAGGACATGAACACCAATCCCGAAGATGCCGCCATCGTCCATGCCATCATCCAGATGGCGCGTGCGCTCAACCTCAGAACCATTGCCGAAGGCATTGAAACACAAGACACGGTCGAGCATCTTCGCCTGCATCATTGCGATGAAGTGCAGGGCAACTATTTCTCCAGGCCGCTGCTGGCGGAAGAATTCCAGCAATACATGCTGGCCGCGACTCGAGCATCGCCCTGATCGATCCGGAGCCGGTCACGAGATGGCTGGCTCCACCCATCAACCCGCTACGCCGAGCTCTGCGCACAGCTTGCCCACCACGCCCTGCAAGGCATTGAGCTCCGCCTCCAGCCGCGCCACATTGGCCTTGAGCGCGGCGATCTCGCTCACGGTCACGCCGGCGGCGAGCTCTCCAGACGCGGATGCTGCGGCGGCGAGTTCTTCAATGATGGGCGCACCGCCCAGCAGGTGTGCCCAGCGGTTCTCGCGCGCGCCGGGCTGGCGCGGGAGTTCGACCACCATCGCGCCTTCCGGCCGTTCGGCCAGTTCCTGCAGAAAGCCTTCCACCGCCGAGATGTCGGCGAATTTGTGCAGGCGCTCGCAATTGATGCGCAACTCGCCTGGTGTCTGCGGACCGCGCAGCATCAGCACGGTGAGCAGGGCGATGGATTGGGCGGGCAGGTGCAGCACGCGGCCCATGTTGTGGGCGTAGCGGGTCACGCGGCCGCCGCTGGACTCCATGACCAGGGCAGGTCCCCTGAGGCTGTCGATGGCGGCCAGCACCTCGGCCTCGCTCACCTCGATGATGGGATGACGGCTGGTCTTCTGATTGCAGCCGGCCATCAGCGCATTGAGCGACAAGGGATAGGTGTCGGGCACGGTGTGCTGCTTTTCGAAGAGCACGCCGAGGACGCGGGTTTCGAGCAGGGACAGGACAGGCAGGGCGGGTACGCTCATGGCAGGGCTTCGTGATGTCGATGCGGCGATTATGCCCCCTGCCATGAGGGCGACATGCGCCGCCTTGCGGTGCGTTCAGATTTGCCGCAAACAGGCCGTTAATGATTGGGCCGATCTTGCGCGGGCTTGGGCACTATCGGGCACCCGCATCGGCTTCGCCTGTCATGAACCCGGAATGTCTCACTATGGAACAGGGTATTTTGCTGATTGTTCTCAGCTCGCTCGCCATCGGCCTCGTGGCAGGCTTTGTCATGCATCGTGCGGATTTCTGCGTGACGGCATCGTTCCGCGACCTGTTCCTGTTCCGCGATTTTTTCCTGCTGCGCCAGATGATCCTGCTGGTCGTTGTCAGCATGGCGCTGTTCGAATTCGGCCGCCTGAGCGGCCTGATCACGCTGTATCCGTTTCCCCTGCTCGGCGCCCCGTCGCTGGCCAACGCTGCCGGCGGCTTTCTGTTTGGCATCGGCATGGTGCTGGCCGGCGGCTGCGTCGTCGGCAGTCTCTACAAGATGGGTGCAGGCAGCCTGGCCAGCGCGCTGGCCTTCGTCGGCATGCTGGCGGGTTCGGCGGCTTACGCCGAGATCCACCCGCAGTGGAGCGCTTTCGCCCAATCCACCGTGCTGGTGAAGGATGCAATCACTGTGCCGCAATGGCTGGGGGTCTCGCCGTCCGTCCTGCTGCTGCCGCTCGCCACTGTTGGTGGCCTCTGGCTGGTGCGCGAATTCCGCAGCGGCCGCATGGACCGCCCCGGGTTCGCCGCCGGCCATCTTGCGCCGTGGCGCGCGGCCGTCATTCTGGCGCTGCTCGGCTTTGCCTCGTATGTGCTGATCGGCATGCCGATGGGGATTACCACCAGCTATTCCAAGCTCGGCGCCGGCATCGAGTCGATGATCGCCCCCGCACATGCCGGGCGCCTGGCCTACTTTTCGGTGCAGCCGCTCAGCTACACACCGCCCTTCTCCGGGCATGCGATCCAGGGCGGACCGGGCCCCGGGCTGGATGCCATCGCTGCGATTCAGTACCCATTGATTTTCGGCATCATCGGCGGCGCCATGGTCTCGGCGCTGCGGGTAGGCGAGTGGCGCTTGCAGTGGCGACTGCCGCGTCGCCAGATGCTGTCCGCGTTGAGCGGCGGTCTGCTGCTCGGGCTGGCTGCGCGCATGGCGCCGTCGTGCAACGTCTGGCACCTGTGGGGCGGGGTGCCGATTCTTGCGCTGCCCAGCCTGCTGTTCCTCGCGGGCCTGCTGCCCGGCACCTGGGTCGGCGCCCGCCTGCTCACGCGTTTCGTGGTACGGTAACGCCGCATGACGCAGACCATCGACATCGATATCCGGGGCCAGATATGTCCGTCCTGCCTGCTGCTGACGCTGAAGGAGCTCAACCGCAATGGCACTGCGGTCCGTGGCGGCGGCACTGAAATTGTGGTGCTGACCGATGACCGCCAGGCCACCGCCACCATTCCTGCCATGGCTGAGCGCATGGGCTTTCGCACCGAGGTCGTCCGCCTGGATGGCAGCTACCGGATCCGGGTGTTTGGCGCGACCTGAACCAGAGTCCACGCACCGACCCCTGCCACCATGACAAGCACAGACGCCATTCGCTATATCCGCGCCAAGCTCGACCAGCTGCTGGCGGTGATGGGAACCTTGCCGCTGCGCCCCGAGGAGCTCGACGACGCCACCCTGCTCGAGCTGGATCCCATCGGCATCGTCGCCGAATCGTTCGCGCAGATGGTCGCCCATCTCAACGAGACCAACCATCGCCTCAATCTCGCCACCGACGAGATCCGCGCCATTTTCGATACGCTGGGCGCCGCCGTGGTCGTGTTCGACCACGACAACCGGATCGAGGACTGCAACCGGCGCTCTCTCGACTGGTTTTTCGGCGGCAGCGAACGGGCGCAGATTATCGGTCGTCTGTCGAACGAGGTGTGCGACTGTACCGAAGCGCTGGCCCATGTTCGCGAGGTCGCCGATGGCACCTGCCATGTCGTCAACCTGCACGGCCAGGACGTGCAGGTGGTCGCCTCGAAGATTTTCGACGAGGCCGGCCGGCATGCCAAGACGGTCATGCTGTTTGCCGACATCACCCAGCAGATGGAAGTCGAGCGCCATCTGCAGCTGTATGCCCAGGTCTTCAGCCATGTCGGCGAAGGCATCCTGATTACCGATACCGACAACCGCGTGATCGAAGTCAACGCGGCCGTGACGCGCATCACGGGTTACGGCCGCGATGAACTGATCGGCTCGACGCCGAGCATCCTCAAGTCGGACCTGCATGAACCGGCTTTCTATGAAGCGTTGTGGGACACGCTGCGCGCAACCGGGCACTGGCATGGCGAGATCCTCGACCGGTCGCGCGACGGCCGCATCCTGCCCCTGCTGCAAACCATCAGCGAAGTGCGTGATGCTCAGGGCGTGCTGACGCACTACATCTCGGTCATGACCGACATCTCGTCGATCAAGGAAACCCAGACCCGGCTCAATTTCCTGGCGCATCACGATGTGCTGACCGAGCTACCCAACCGGCTGTTGCTGAGCGACCGGCTGCACCATGACATCGAACGCGCCAAGCGCGATGACCAGACCGTTGCCCTGCTCTTCATCGACCTCGACCATTTCAAGAACATCAATGACAGTCTGGGTCACCAGATCGGCGACCTGCTGCTGATTGAAGCTGCGCGCCGGCTCAAGAGCCTGGTCCGTCAGGTCGATACCGTCGCCCGCCTCGGCGGTGACGAGTTCGTGGTGTTGATGGAAGGCAATACCTCGCCCGCCGCCGCGACCAGCCTGGCCGACAAGGTGGTGGCGGCTTTCAAGCAGCCGTTCGTGGTCAATGGACTCGATCTGTATGTGGGCTGCAGCATCGGCGTCACGCTTTATCCTGAAGACGGCATCGATGCCGTCACCCTGCTGAAGAACGCTGATACGGCGATGTACCGCGCCAAGGATGCCGGACGCGACGGCCATGTGCGCTACAGCGTGGAACTGTCCGAGGTGATGCGCAGCAAAATCGAGCTCGACCATGCGTTGCGCACCGCAGTGCGGGACGGCGGCTTCGAGCTGCACTATCAGCCCATTGTGGATATCACCCGCGGCAAGGTCGTCGCCTGCGAGGCGCTGATCCGCTGGCCAAACGGACCGGCCGACGCACGCACGCCAGGCAGCTTCATCCCGGTTGCCGAGGAAACGCGCCTGATCGTGCCGCTCGGCGAATGGATCCTGCGCGAGGCGCTGACGCGCATGCATGAATGGCTGGCAGACGGACTTGAGCTCGACTACATCTCGGTCAATATCTCGGCCGTGCAACTGGCGCAGCCGGATTTCACCGACCGCATCATCGATCTGTTGCATGAAAGCGGCGTGCCCGGCCGGCAACTGCAGATCGAGTTGACCGAGAACATGCTGATGCGCGACATCGAACTGTGTTCGCGGGTGCTCACGCAGTTGCGCGAGTACGGCATCCGCGTCGCCATCGACGATTTCGGCACCGGTTATTCCTCGCTGTCCTATCTGAAGCAGCTGCCGATCGACAACCTCAAGATCGACCGCTCGTTTGTGCTGGACATCCCGGGCGACGCCAACGACTGCGCCATTGCGGCGGCCATCATCGGCCTGGCCAAAACGCTGGGACTGGACGCCATCGCCGAAGGCATCGAAACCTGCGAGCAGCAGGACTACCTGGCGCGGATCGGCTGCGACAAGGTGCAGGGCTTCCTGCATTCGCAGGCGTTACCGGCAGCGGATTTCGCCGCATTCGTTTCCGCCGGCCGGCAGACACGCGGCTGATTGCCGCGTTTCAGAGTGAGGTACCAGGCTCCAGTCCAGAATCATCCTGCGTCGTTCATTGCTGCCTTCGATCGCGACTTGATGGCCGCGATGGCGCCGGCCAGGCTTGAAACGGTGGTTGAGGTGCTCCCATAAACAGGCTGAATGCAGAATGGCGGTCATTCAGATTCCGCTTGATGCACCGTGGATAAAGGCGCTCTGAGGTTTCACAAGTGCAGGCCTGGTCTGCTACTTGCTAGTTTTCAGGCATTTCAACTTGATGCCAAAACCGATCCGATGAGCAATGCCTCCAACCAGAAGAACGACATATTCTTGCCTTACATGCGCGACGTTGTCCGCAGCGAGCAATCCCTGCGTGAACTGAGCATGATGTGGCGCATGATCGAGTCCTCGGCCAAGATGAATTATTTGGCCGAGACCCAATCGATTCTGCAAACCATGGCGGCAACGCGGGCCGGATTCGATCAGTTGGAACACGAACTGGTTTCGAGCCTGGTGCACGAAAAGTGTGCGAACGTACTGATGGAAATCGGCACCAAGGCGCACTACGTGATCGATATCGTGGTGCGCAATCTGTATGAGCGAACTGCCGATGTCGGCTTTCTCGCCACTGACCGCGATCTCTGTGAATTCGTTGCCGGCGAGCAGAACAATGCGGACGCCATTCATGCACGCCTGCTGGCCTATCGCAGCAAGTACACCGTTTACGACGAAATCATGCTGCTGGACCGGGACGGAAACATATTGGTACAGATCGACGAGCATTCCGAAGTTGAGGGCAGCATCGACCCGCTGATCGGACAAACGCTGGCTTCAGGCAGCTATGTCGAAAGTTTCCGCGCGACTGACCTTCGCCCGGGCAAGGATAAAGCGCTGATTTATTCGCAGCGGATGCTGCATCCGCAAACCGGCAAGGTGGTCGGCATCCTCTGTCTCTGCTTCGATTTCGAGCAGGAAATGCAGGGCATCTTCAAATCGCATCGCGATCCGGACGAGCGCTCGAACATGCTGTTGCTCGACAGCGAAAACCGCGTCATTGCCAGTGCAGATGCGCTGTGGGTGCCCGTTGGTTCGGTCGTTCCGGTGAACCGGAGCGGCAGCGCCCGCCTGATGATGTTCGGTGGCCGCAAATATCTGGTGCAGACCTTTGGCGCGGACGGCTATCAGGGTTACATGGGGCCTCCGGGTTGGCAGGGGCAGGTCATGGTTCCGGTCGAGGTTGCATTCCTGGAAAACGGCGACCGCTCTCTGTCATCGCTCGATCCCGCGATCGTCGACGGCCTGCTGTCGCATGCGCAGACCTTTTCGCCGCCGCTCTACAAGATCATGAAGGCGGCCGAAACCATACAGCGCGTCGTGTGGAACGGACAGGTCATGACCGCCGGCAACATCGATAATCAGGTTCAGCTTAAATCGGTGCTGGAGCAGATCAGTGAAACCGGCAACCACAGCAACGAACTGTTTGCGCGATCCATCAGCAACCTGTACGAAACGGTGCTGAGCTCCAGTTTGCGCGGGGCGGAATTCATGACGCACTTACTGGTCGACCTGCACGACCGCAATTTGTACGAGCGCGCCAATGATTGCCGCTGGTGGGCGTTGACGCCAGCATTGCGCACTGCGCTGGCTGCTCCTTCGCGGACCGAGGCCATGCTCAAGAACATCACCGGCATCCTGGCCTACATCAACAGTCTGTATACCGTTTACACCCGGATTTTTGTGTATGACAAAAGTGGGCGGATCATCGCCAGCACCTGTCTGGCGCAGAAGGGTGAAGACCGGCATATTGTCGGCACCACGGTCGAGCATGACACGCTTGCATCGGTGTTATCGCTGGCGACCGAGCAGGATTACCACGTCAGTCCATTTGCAGCGACACCGCTGTACGACGGATTGCCAACTTATGTCTACCACGCCGCGATTCGCCATCCGGACAAGCCAAAAATGGTCGTCGGCGGGATCGGCATCGTGTTCGACGCCGCGCCGGAGTTTTCCGCCATGCTGCACGGCGGCCTGAATGGCAAGGCCGGCACCACGGCATTTTTCATCGACCGCCGCGGCCTCATCATTGCCAGCACCGATCCGGCTCGCCCGGTGGGCAGCCAACTCGATATCGATCCGGCAATCCTGCGGCAGAAAAATGGCTGCAGCACCTCGATTATCACGATCCATGACGGTCGCTATGCAAGCATGGGCTGCACCGTCTCGAACGGCTATCGCGAGTTCAAGGTCAGCGACGACTACCAGGAGGATGTCATTGCCGTGGTGTTCGAATCCTTTGGCGAGGTGCGCGAACGTCGCGCATCGGGCAATCGGGTCTCCACCGTTATCGATCACAATTTACTGGAAAGCGGTGGCAGGCAATTCGCAACATGCTTCATTGACGGCGATTTATATGCCATGCCTGCAGAGCAGGTGCTGGAAGCCCTGCCAGGCTCGGGTTTGCTGCCGGTTTCGATGGGTGGTTTCACCGGCCGAATCGGCATGCTTGCGCTCGAACGCGAAGATGAGGAGAAAAAATTCATCTGGGTATTTGACCTGGGCTACATGGTGCGGGGAAGCCTGTCTGAAATCACCCACAGCAGTCAGGTCGTGGTGGTCTGGAACGGGCAGCAAAGCATCGGTTTGCTGGTCGATGAACTACATGGTGTCCCGGAATTCCGCGACGAGCAGATTAGTCCTAGCCCATTCGCCCTGGAGGCCGGAGAAACGCTGGTGCCGCTGCTCATTAAGGGCAATCAGGATGGGCTGCTGATACAGGTGCTCGATATCGATTACATCTATCGTGCACTGGAAGCCGGTGAAATGCCGTGCATGCCGGAAACCGTGATGCAGGCGGCAGCATAAGGCGAGTTGCAGGACGATTTTAAGCGTTTCATCGGCGTACTCAGGCTGCATGTCGTGTCGTTTCACCGGTAGAGGGTTACCCGAAACGTGCGCTTGCCGCGTCTGTCAGGGGTGACAGGGCTCGGGGTGGGCGGCCGAGCGCTCAGAGTATCGCGCCGAAGTTCCAGTCCAGGATTATCCAGCGCCGTTCGTTGTTGCCTTCGACGACAAGCTGATGGCCACGACGCTGGAGGGTTCCAGGGTGAGTGAGGATCTGTCCCTCGCGGAACGGCAGCGTGGAACGCTCGATGCGCCAGGGTGCGGGGCCGTTGCGATAGCCGAAACTGATCTCGACATTTAGCCAGTCGAGCCGTTGCGCGCGGGAGGGCCGGGTTTGAGCGATGAGGCTGGCCAGGTCAGAAACACTTTTCTGATTGGCGATATGCGGCAGGGGATGGGCGCGGCCCCGCACATGGATGAAACAGTCGCCCGCGACGAGGAGCCAGGCGGGACGCACGGGCAATTCGCCGGCTTCTACCAGCAGTTCGAGCGCGGCGGTGCCGCCCTGGCTGTGTGGCAGCCGTTCCCAGATTTCCTGATAGTCGGATTCAACGCCGGTTTCGATCACGCGCTCGCTGTCAAAGACCATGCGGCCGATGTCGCGACTGCCATTGGCAGGCTGGAAATCCAGCTGGCGATGCCAGGTACAGACCTCACCTTCCACCTGGGTGACGCCGCAGAAACCCTGCTGGGTGGCGAGCCAGGCCAGTTGCGTGTCGTCGCATTCGGCAAGGCAGGTGATGCCGGAAAAATCCGGCCGCCCGGCGGGGATGCGCAGATCGGCGTGCCAGCGCGGGGTTTGCAGCCACCACACCTGGCTGCGTTCATCACGCCCGCTCGCGGTTTCCAGCAGAGTGCGGTTCCAGACGCCGAGGTAGGCGTCCGGAACCGGCGCGGGTTGTTCCGTCCACTCGCCAGCATGCAATGGAATGGATGCCGTCATGCGCTACGCTGCGATGCGCACCAGCTCGCGCTCGCCGCCGTGCCGCGTAGCAAGGCTTCCATTTCCGCAGCGGGAACCGGACGGCTGAAGTAGTAGCCCTGCAGTTCGTCGCACCCATGCTGCTGCAGGAATTCCAGATGCGCCATGGTTTCCACCCCTTCGGCTACCACCTTGAGTCCCAGCGCGTGGCCGAGGGTAATGATGGCGCGCACGATGGCGGCGTCGTCGGGGTCGCTGTCGATGTCGCGCACGAAGCTCTTGTCCACCTTGAGGCGATCGACCGGGAAACGCTTGAGATAGCTCAGGCTCGAATAGCCGGTGCCGAAGTCGTCCACCGCGATGTCGACGCCGAGCGCCTTCAGCGATTGCATGGCGACGTTGATGCGTTCGGCGTCGTGCATGACGAAGGACTCGGTCAGTTCCAGTTCCAGGCAGGCCGGGTCCAGCTCCGCCTGCTGCAGCGCAGCGGCCACCGACTGCACCAGCCCGGCATGGCGGAACTGGATCGGCGACAGATTCACCGAGACGCTGATGGGTGGCAGCCCGGCGCGCTGCCAAGCGCGGTTCTGGCGGCAGGCTTCCTGCAGGATCCATTGCCCGATGGGGATGATCAGTCCGGTTTCCTCGGCGATCGAAATGAAATGGTCGGGCGGGATCAGGCCCTTGCCGGGACACTCCCAGCGGATCAGCGCTTCGGCGCCGACGATGCGGCCGCTGGCAACGTCGATGCGCGGCTGGTAATAGACGCGGAATTCGGCGCGTTCAAGCGCATGGCGCAGGCTGTTTTCCAGTTCAAGGCGTGCGCTGATCGCCTGGTTCAGTTCGGGCGTGTAGACATGGTAGGTGCTGCGGCCGGACGCCTTGGCCTGGTACATGGCGGCGTCGGCGCAGCGCAGCAGCGCGTCGGGGTCGTCGCCGTCCTTCGGATAACAGCTGATGCCGACGCTGCAACTGAGCCCATATTCCCGGCCATCGTCTACCCATGGCTGGGAGATGACCTCCAGCAGTCGGGTGATGATGGCGAGGGTGTCATCCTCGCCATGCTGCTCGGTGAGTACCAGCACGAACTCGTCGCCACCCTGACGCGCCACGCTGTCGTGGCTACGGATGCAGGAACTGAGACGGCCGGCAACCTCCAGCAGAAGGCGATCGCCAACGTGGTGGCCGAGGCTGTCGTTGATCAGCTTGAAGTGGTCAAGGTCGACAAACACCACTCCCACCCGGTTGCCATCGCGTCGCGCCTTGGCGATGGCCTGTTCGATGCGGTCGCGCAGCAGCGAACGGTTGGGCAGGCCGGTCAGGCTGTCGTGGCTGGCCTGGTATTCGAGCTCGGCTTCGTGCTGGCGGCGCTCGGAGATGTCAACCACGGTGCCTTCGAAAAACTGCACGCTGCCATCCGCGTTTTTGACGGCGCGCGCGTTCTCGGAAATCCAGATGATGTGGCCGTCGTGGTGGTAGACCTGCGACTCGAAATTGCGCACCGCACCCTGTTCCTGCATCAGGCGCACGAAGGCCGCGCGCCGCTCCGGCTGCACATACAGCTGGCGCGAGATGTCGTGCAGGTGATCGATCAGCGCATCCGGCGAAGCGTGGCCGTAAATGCGCGCCAGCGCCGGATTGGCGTCAAGATAACGGCCTTCAGGCGTGGTCTGGAAAATGCCTTCGGTGGCGTGCTCGAAAATGCTGCTGTAGCGGCGCACCGTCTCGCGCAGCATGGCGTTGGCCGCCACGCGTTCGGAGATGTCCTGGATGTATCCCTCGATCCAGGCCAGCCGGCCGCTTGCGTCGCGTATCCCGACGCCGCGTTCAAGCACCCAGCATACCCGGCCGTCGGCGCGCTCGATGCGGTACTCGATGTCGAAGGATTCGTTTTTTTCCAGTGCGCGGTGAATGGTGCGGCTGACGTGCGCGCGGTCTTCCTGCAGCGTGATCTGGTCGTAGGAGACCCGGGTGTTGAACACCAGTTCGTCGGGCCGGTATCCGGTGAGCTTGTGGCAGCCGTCGCTGACAAACTCCATGCTCCAGATCGCGTCTACCCGGCAGCGGTAGATCATGCCGACCAGGTTGTCGGTGATGGTGGTGAGCAGGCGCGTGACGTCGAGCGGGGCGTCGGATTCCGCCCCGGCCAGTTCGGCAAGCTGCGCGTTTGAGAGCCTATTCATGGCATTCGGGGAAGCGCCGCAGGGTTTTCCAGAAAGCCATGTCGTGGTTGGGCCACAGCTCGGCGTGTTCCTGTCGCGCCAACAGTTTCAGCAGTAGCGCCTTGGTATCCAGACTGATGACGTCGGCGCGGTCGATGTGGTGGCGCATGTGCTTGCGCCGCAAGTTCGCATAGCAGCTGCCGGTAAGCCAGGTCATCAGCACGCCGCCGCGGGCGTTGGCCGCGGGCTGGGTGCCGTCTGGGTGGCGGAACAATCGGGTGGACATGTGAAGCTTTCTGGCGAATGCCGCTCTTCGGGAAGGGCGACGAGGTTTATTTCAGCACGCTTTTCACATAGCGGTCGTCGAGCGTCGCGGGAATCGCGGCCGCCTGCTTGACCTGGCATTTTTCTGCAGCAGCGCGTCGCCGCCGTAGGAATAATCCACCGGCATCACCACCTTGAAGGTGCGCCCCTGGGCGTCGCGCCCACCACCTGGTCGCAGGTCATCAGCGCGCTGTCGATGGCGCTGCCCGCCATCGCCGACGGCAGCAGTTTTTTCAGTACGGCATTCAGATGCATGGTGCGCTCCTTGGAAAAAAATGAATCAACCCCGGACAGCGGTAAATGCGTTCTCCCGGGCTTTTGTCCCTCCGTGGAGCCCCGCCTTCGGGGCCGGCTGCTCTCGGACCAGCCATCCCTCGCGGGACCGGAACCCTAGCTGCGCATTCGCGGTAAATGCAGACGCCCGTGCGCCGTCTTTCCCGACATGCCTGTATCAGCAACTCGTGTGCCAGTTCGCCATGAAAACGGTGACGGCTTGCAAACCCGCGCCCATGCTTGGATCGGCATACAGTCGCGCGAACGCGGCGGCAGCGGACGGGATGGCCGTGGGCAGAATTGGTGCGGATCGCAGCCTGCCATGCACCAAACCGGGCTACCGTTCTGCAGCCGCCCTTTTGTATTGGGTGGCTTTTCGGTAGGCTTCGCGCTAATCCACCAAAAACCGATCCCATGCATTTCACCCCCGAGTCCTTCCGCGCCTGGCCAACCAAACGCGTCACCCTGCTCGGCATGTCCGGCGTCGGCAAGACGCATCTCTCCTCCATGTTGCGTGGCCACGACTGGTTTCACTTTTCTGGTGACTACCGCATCGGCACCCGCTATCTGGATGAACCGATCCTCGACCTGATCAAGCACCAGGCGATGCAGGTGCCGTTCCTGCGCGATCTGTTGCGCAACGACTGGATCGACATCAAGAACAACATCAAGATCCACGACCTCGGCCCGGTGCTGACCTTCGTCGGCAAGCTTGGCGGGCCGGAGTGGGGCGGATTGAGCCTGGATGAGTTTTCGCAGCGTCAGGCGGCGTACCGCGACGCGGAAATTGCGGCGATGCGCGACGTCCCGGCATTCATCCGCAAGGGCGAGGAAATCTACGGCTACCCGCATTTTGTGAACGATGTCGGCGGCAGCCTGTGCGAGCTGGACGAGCCCGGCGTGGTCGAGCTGCTGGCCGAACACACGCTGATTCTCTACATCCAGACCACCACCCGCGAAGAAGAAGACACGCTGATCAGGCGCGCACAGTCCGACCCCAAGCCGCTGTATTTCCGCCCGGCGTTTCTGGCCGAAGCCCTGCCGGTATATCTGCAGGAAAAAGGCTTCGAATACGTCGCGCAGATCGAGCCCAACGATTTCGCGCGCTGGGTGTTTCCGCGTCTGTTTCATTCGCGCCTGCCGCGCTACGAAGCGATCGCGAAGCCGCACGGCTACACCGTGACCTCGCAGGAAGTGGCGCAGGTGCGCGACGAACGCGATTTCATGGCCCTGCTGGAAACCGTGATTGCAAGAAAAGGGTCAGGGGTCAGGGGTCAGGATTCAGGGGGAACGCATGCCGCTGGTCGCGCATAACGCCCTGCCCACGTTCGACCGCCTGCGCCGCGACGGCATCACGGTGCTGTCGACCGAGCGCGCGGCCAATCAGGAAATCCGCGAGCTGCACGTCGGCTTGCTGAACATGATGCCGGACGCCGCACTGGAAGCGACCGAGCGGCAGTTCTACCGGCTGGTCGGCGAATCCAACCCGATCGCGCAGTTCTACATGCACCCGTTCACCCTGCCGGCGTTGCCGCGCGGCGCAGCGGCGCAGGCGCACATCGCGCAGTTTTACGAAAGCTTCGAAGCTATCCGCGACAAGGGGCTGGACGCGCTCATCATCACCGGCGCCAACGTCAGCCACCCCAACCTCGCCGACGAAGCGTTCTGGCAACCGCTGATCGAGGTGATCGACTGGGCGTGGGACCACGTCACCTCGACCCTGTGTTCGTGCCTCGCCACTCACGCGGTGATGCAGTTCCGCCATGGCCAGACGCGGATGAAGCAGCCGCACAAAATCTGGGGCGTGTTCGAGCACCGCGTCACCGACGCTGGGCATCCGCTGGTGGCCGACATCAACACCCGCTTCGACGTGCCGCATTCGCGCTGGAACGATGTGTCGCGCGCGCAGTTCGAGGCTGCGGGCGTCAAGGTGCTGGCTGAAAGCGCAGACGCGGGCGTGCATCTGGCGGTGAGCGGCGATGGCTTGCGTACGGTGTTCTTCCAGGGCCATCCCGAGTACGACACGGTGTCGCTGTTGAAGGAGTACAAACGCGACCTGCAGTTGGCGGTGGCGGGCAAATTACCGCTCTTGCCGTCTTTCCCGCTGCGTTACTTCAACCAGCAGGCGCAGGCGCTGTTGCTGGAATACCGCAGCCGCATGCAGGCGGGTGCGGCGCTCGACTTTCCAGAAGCGTTGCTGCTGTCGCAGCTCGACAACACCTGGCACGACACCGCCGAAGGCGTGATCGGCAACTGGATCGGCTGCGTTTATCAGGTCACCCACCGCGAACGCGGCCTGCCTTTCATGCCGGGCATCGATCCGAACAATCCCTTGGGACTGGCGTGACGGCAGCCCACGCGCATTTCGACGAAGCGCAAGGTGCCCTGATCGCCAGTGGTGACTGGCATGCCGATGCGGCGTCGGCGTTGCCCCGGCTCGAAGGAAAAGCGGTGCGCGTGCTTGAAGGCGCGGCCGTCACCCAGCTCGACACCAATGGCGCGTGGTTGCTGCTCAATGCCGCGCGGCCGCAGCCCAGCGACCCGATGCCCGAACTGCGCGGTTTCCAGCCGCGTCATATGGCTTTGCTGAATCTGGTGGCGCAGCATGCCGCGACTACCGCAGCGCAAATCGAGGTGCGGCATCCCGGCCTGCTTGCGGCGATCGGGCGCGGCTCCCTTGCCATGTGGGGACACGTCTGCGGCCTGGTCAATTTCATCGGCCAGTTGACCATCGAGCTGGCGCGGCTGATGGGCAAGCCGGAAAACTGGCGCTGGCGCGAACTGGGTGCGCAAGTCAGCACGGTGTTTGCCGGCGCAATTCCCATCGTGATCGGCATGATGTTCCTGCTCGGCGTGGTGTTCGCCTACCTGCTCGGCGATCAGGCGCTGCAATACGGCGCCAGCATCTTCGTCGTCGACGGCCTGCTGCTGGCGATCCTGCGCGAAATTTCGCCGGTCATCGTCGCCGTCCTGATTTCCGGGCGCACCGGTGCGGCGATCACCGCGCAGCTCGGCACCATGAAGGTCACCGAGGAAATCGACGCCATCACCACGCTCGGCCTGTCGCCGCTGGCGGTGCTGGTGATTCCGCGCATGCTCGCCCTGCTGATCGCGCTGCCGCTGCTGATCTTCATCGGCGACATTGCCGGGATCGCCGGCGGCATGCTGGTGGCGCAGGTGCAACTGGATATTTCGCCGAATCTGTTCATCGACCGGATGGACAGCGTGCTGCGGCTGAAAACCCTGCTGGTGGGAATTTTGAAGGGGCCGGTATTTGCGGTTTTCATCGCGCTGATTGCGTGCAGGATGGGCTTGTCGGCCAGCCGTGATGCAAGTAGCGTGGGCGCCAACACCACCTCCACTGTGGTGCAGAGCCTGGTCGCCATCATCGTCCTCAACGCCATTTTCGCCGTGCTGTTCGTGCGGCTGGGAATCTGATGAGCGAAACCGTGATCGACGTGCGCGACGTCCACACCACGCTGGGCGGCAACGGCATTCATGGCGGGCTGAGTCTGTCCGTCGCGCGCGGCGAAGTCATTGCGCTGATCGGCGGCAGCGGTACCGGGAAATCGGTGTTGCTGCGCGAAATCATCGGCCTGCTGAAACCGCAGTCGGGTCACATCGAGTTGTTCGGGCAGTCGGTGTGCGACAGTACGCCGGAGCAAATGAACCTGCTGCGGCGACGCTTTGGCGTGCTGTTTCAGGATGGCGCGCTGTTTTCTTCGCTGTCGGTGGAAGACAACGTCGCCACCCCACTGTTCGAACACACCGACCTGCCGCACCCGCTCTGCCGCCAGCTGGCGCGCCTGAAACTGGCGATGGCCGGCTTGCCGGCGGACGTCGGCATCAAGCGCCCGAGCGAACTCTCCGGCGGCATGCGCAAGCGCGTGGCCCTGGCGCGCGCGCTGATACTCGATCCCGAGCTGCTGTTTCTCGACGAGCCGACCTCCGGTCTCGACCCGATTTCGGCACGCGCCTTCGACAAACTGATCCGCCTGCTGGCCGACACGCTGGGGCTCACCGTATTCCTCGTCACCCACGACTTGGATACACTCTTTTCAATTATCGACCGCGTCATTGTGCTGTCGGACGGCCACGTGCTGGGCAGCGGCACGGTGGCCGAGCTAAAACAATTAGGCAACCCGTGGCTGAACGATTACTTCGCCGCACGCACGGCGAATGGAGAAACCGCAGATGGAAACTGAAGGCCGATACACCCTGGTTGGCACGCTGGTGCTGGCGGTGATCGCGCTGCTGACGCTGGCCATTGTGTGGCTGGCAGGCGCAGCCAACACCATCGCCTATCAGCACTACACCATTTATTTCAAGAATCAATCGCTCGATGGACTGGCCGTTGGCGGCCCGGTCAAAATGCGCGGCATCATGGTCGGCAACGTCGATGGCTACGATTTTGCCAGCACCAGGGATGAAGCCGTTGCGGTAATCGCGCGAGTCGACGCCGGCCTCGACGTGCATCGTGGCGCGGTGGCCTATGTCAAGCGCAATCTGGTCACCGGCATTGCCTCGATTGAAATCGTCAACGGCCCGAAAACCGAGCCCGTGTTGACCGCTGCCAATGGCGAACGTTATCCCGTCATCGCCGAAGGGCGTTCCGACATCGACAAGGTAGCCGTAACGGTGGCGAAGCTGGCAGACAGCGGCGCGCAGATCATGGACAGCATGAACAAGGTGCTGTCGGAAGACAATCAGCGCGCATTGAGCCAAACGCTGGCCAATCTGAATACGCTGTCCGGCCAGCTTGCCGCCAACAAGGACGGCCTCAAGGACATGATGGTGGGGATACGCGACGCCTCGGAGGCCTTCCGCATTGCCGGCGCCAATATCGGTCAGGCGACCACCCGGGTCGAAGGCAGCTTCGTCGGCGTCGCCAACAACGCCGACATCGCCCTGAAACAGGCGGTCGTCGCGATGGAAAAACTCCAGCGCGACGCCGACCTGATTGCCGTCAATATCCAGCAGCTCAGCGACACCGGCACGCTGGAAATAACCCGGCTCAGCGGCGACCTGCGGACCACCACAGACACGCTCACCACCACCGGGCAGCGCCTGTCCGACCCGCGCGCCATCTTGTTCGGTCCGGCGAAACAGCAGCTCGGCCCCGGAGAAAAACTGCCATGAAAATCGCACATGCCCGCATTGGGCTGGTCCTGCTGGCGGCGACTACGGTGCTTGCCGGTTGTCTCAACCTGGGCGACGCATCCCAAGCCCCGGCCGTGGTGTATTACGTGCTGAACGATGCCGCCCCGGCCGCCGTTGTCCCCCCGTCGCCCGCTACCGCCCTAAAGGATTCTTCTCAATACCCCCCTGAGGGGTACTCCGATCCACTACGTGCTAAAGCGCGTGTGGAATCGTATGCGCCTACCCTGCGGGTGCTCGACACCACCACCGGCAATTTCTACGACACCGACCAGCTGGTATTCAGCCGCAGCGCCGATACCCGCGGCCTTTATCAGTTCGCGCGCTGGACCGAGCGGCCGAGCAAGCGGTTTGCCGAACTCATGCGCGCCCGTCTTGACCATCAGGGGGCGTGGAATGTGAGCGCCGGCGGCGGGTATGTTCGCAACGATCTGGTGCTCGACACCAAACTGGTCGAGTTCTACCACGATGCGGTCAGCAATCCGGGGCAGGTGCGGCTGATGCTGCGCGCCGATCTGGTCGATGCCCGGCAGCGCAAACTGCTGGGGCATCGCGTATTCGAACAGCAGGTGCCGCTCACGAGCTACGACGCGGCCGGTGCCGCGCAGGCGTCCAGCCTGGCGGTCAGCCGCGTGCTGGATGATTTGACCATCTGGCTCGCCAGTTTCAAATAAGTGCCTACAATTCAGGCAGCCTCACCTGAGTCTGAGTGCATCACAAACAATTGGAGAGAGACCATGAAACGCCTGCTTGCCGCCCTGTGCCTGTGTTCCGTTGCCGCCGTTGCCCACGCCGAGATTTCGCAAAAATTCGGCGATCTCGAAGTCCACTACAACGCCCTCACCACCGACGAGCTGCAGCCCGATGTTGCGCGCACCTACAAGATCGAGCGCAGCAAAACACGCGGACTGGTCACCCTGTCGGTACTGAGAAAAAACAAGGTCGGCGCGCTTACTCCGGTCCCGGCCAAGCTCTCCCTCTATGTCACCAACCTCACCCAGCAACTGGCCAACGTGGACATGCGCGAAGTCAAGGAAGGTACGGCGATTTACTACCTTGGCGAATTCCGTGTCGCGCCGCCGGACACCCTGAAGTTCACTGCCACCATTGAAGTCGCCGGCGAACCCAAGCACGAAATGACCTTCGATCAGCAATTCTTCAAGTAAGCCAGACGCGGAACAGCCCCGGATTCGGGGCTGTTTTTTTGCCTGCTGCAGAGGGAACGAGCGGGTCCTCAGCTGGCTGGGAACGCCGAATAAGCCAGCTTCAGCAGTCCCCACACGCCGAAGCCCGCCACCGTCAGGCCCGCTGCGCGACGCACCCACAGTTGCTGCATGAAGGGTTGAATCTGCCGCGCGAACAGGCCCATGCCCAGCAGATTCGGCAGCGTGCCGAGGCCGAACGCCAGCATCAGCGCCGCCCCGGAGGTGGCGCTGCCCGCCGCCAGCGCCGACACCAGCACCGAATACACCAGCCCGCACGGCAGCCAGCCCCAGGCCATGCCCGCCAGCAGCGCCTGCGGCAGCGATTTCACCGGCAGCAGCTTCTGGAACAACGGCTTCACCCTGCGCCACACGGCGCCGCCGGCGCGCTCGAAAACCAGCACCCAGTGATTGAATCCGGCCAGATACAGGCCGAGCAGAATCATCACGGCCTGCGCCAGCACATACAGCAGCGTCTGCACCGGGATGAACCCGGCCAGCTTCAACGACGCGCCAAGCGTGCCGGCCAGCGCGCCGAACAGCACATACGACGTCACCCGCCCCAGGTTGTAAGCCAGGTGCAGGCGGAACGGCGGCGTGCTGCCGTCGGCGCGAAAAGAAAACGCCGCGACGATGCCGCCGCACATGCCAACGCAGTGCACGCCGCCCAGCAGGCCGGCGAGCAGGGCGGTGAGGAGGGAAAATTCGATCATGACTGTTTATGGTTTCTGGACACCAGCCACACCAGCAGCAGAACCGGCACCCCGATCAGCGCCGTCCCGGTGAAGAAATTCGCCCAGCCATACGCATCGACGAATTCGCCGGAAAAGCCCGCGATGAATTTGGGCAGCAGCAGCATCACCGAAGTGAACAGCGCGTACTGGGTGGCTGAATAGGCCTGGTTGACCAGGCTCGACAAATAGGCGACGAAGGCGGAGGAGGCGATTCCGGCGGCGAGATTGTCCGCCGACACGGTCACCATCAGCGCGCTCACGTCATGCCCGCGCCCGGCCAGCCAGACGAACAGCAGGTTGGTTGCGGCGGACAGTATTGCGCCGAGAAACAAGGTGCGCATCACGCCGAGGCGCAGGGTGAGCAGGCCGCCCAGCCCCGCGCCGACGATGGTCATGATCACGCCGTAGACCTTGGAAACCGTCGCCACCTCGTCCTTGGTGAAGCCCAGCTCCTGATAGAAGGGATTGCTCATCACCCCCATCACCACGTCCGAGATGCGGTAGACCGCAATCAGGGCCAGCATCAGCAAGGCCTGCCATTTGTAGCGCTGGATGAAATCGATGAAGGGCGACAGCACCGCGCTGTAAAACCACGCCGTTGCGGTTAGCACCCGGCCGCGTAATCCGGCGGCGGCGAATTTCTCGCGCGTGTGCGCCTCGCGCTCGGTGGTGACGGGGAAGATTTTCTTGACCGGCTCGCGGATGATCAGCGTGGTGAGAATGCCGACCCCCATCAGCGCTGCCATCACCGTGTACGCCACCTGCCACGGGTGGAAGTCGTAGGTCGCCTCGGAGGGGTCGACACTCGCCGCAATCCACAGCGCACCTGCGCCCGCCGTGATCATCGCCAGACGATAGCCCGCCTGATAGGTTGCTGCCATCGCGCCCTGTTTTTCCGCCTCCACCGCCTCGATGCGGTAAGCGTCGAGCGCAATGTCCTGCGTCGCCGAGGCAAACGCCACTGCCAGCGCGAAATACACCGTATGCATCAGATTCAGTACCGGGTCGGTATTCGCCATCCCCAGCAGTGCAGCGGCGATGCAGAGCTGCGACAGCAGCAGCCACGCCCGCCGCTTGCCCAGCCACGCTGTCAGAAACGGCAGCGGCAACCGATCCACCAGTGGCGACCATAAAAACTTGAAGCCATACGCCAGCCCCACCCAACTCAGATGCCCGATCGTCGCGCGCGCAATGCCCGCCTCCGACAACCAGAACGACAGTGTGCCCAGCACCAGCAACAGTGGCAGCCCGGCCGAAAAGCCGAGAAACAGCATGCCGACGACGCGGGGGTGGGTGTAGACCTTGAGGGCGGCAAGCCAAGGGTGGGCGCGTAAGGTCATGGGACGTAATCGTAATCGACGATCAACGGCGCGTGGTCGGAAAAGCGCTGGTCCTTGTAGACGCTGGCAGCTTTGGCCTTGGCGGCGATGCCGGGCGTCGCGATTTGGTAGTCGATGCGCCAGCCGACGTTCTTGGCATACGCCTGGCCGCGGTTGCTCCACCATGTGTAGGCCTCGCCGGTGTGCTCGGGGTAAAGCTGGCGGTAGACGTCGACCCAGCCTAGCTCGTCGAACAGGCGTGTCATCCAGGCACGCTCTTCGGGCAGGACACCGGAGTTCTTCTGGTTGGATTTCCAGTTCTTGAGATCGGCTTCTTTATGCGCGATGTTCCAGTCGCCGCAGATGACGATTTCGCGGCCGGATTTGATCAGCGCTTCGAGGTGCGGGAAGAACACGTCCATGAAGCGGAACTTGGCCTGCTGGCGTTCCTCGCCGCTGGAGCCGGACGGCTGGTAAAGCGAGATGACGGCCAGATTCCCGTAATCCGCCTCGATGTAGCGGCCTTCAGCATCGAATTCGGGCACGCCAAGGCCTTCGATGATTTGCTGCGGTGGCGTGCGGGTGTAGACGCCGACGCCGCTGTAGCCTTTTTTCTCGGCGTAGTGAAACGCGCCGGAAAGGCCGTCGCACTGGATGAATTCGGGTTTGAGATCGGCGGCTTGCGCCTTGAGTTCCTGCACGCAGACGATGTCGGCATGTTGGGTGGGCAGCCAGTCGAAGAAGCCTTTGGTGGAAGCGGAACGGATGCCGTTGAGGTTGGCCGATATAATTCGCATCACGGGTTTAATTAAAATAACGATTCAAGAAGTTAAGAAAAATGTCCGATTACAAAGCCGAGTTTGTGGAATTCGCCATCGCTTCGAACGTGCTGTGTTTTGGCGAGTTCAAGACCAAAGCGGGGCGGATGAGTCCTTATTTTTTTAATGCGGGCCTGTTCAACGACGGCGACAAGCTGAAACGGCTGGGCGAATTTTACGCCAAGGCGATTGTCGACTCGGGGATTGAATTCGACGTGCTGTTTGGCCCGGCTTACAAGGGCATTCCGCTGGCGGCGAGCATTGTGATTGCCTTGGCGGGGATGGGCAGAAACCTGCCGTTTGCGTTCAACCGCAAGGAAGCCAAGGATCACGGCGAAGGCGGAACGGTGGTGGGTGCGGAGCTGAAGGGCCGCGTACTGATTGTCGATGATGTGATGTCGGCCGGTACTTCGGTGCGCGAATCGGTGAGCCTGATTCGTCAATCCGGCGCTGAACCTGCCGGGGTGGTGATCGCGCTGGATCGGATGGAGCGTGGCGCAGGCCAGCAGTCGGCCGTGCAGGAAGTGCGTGAACAATATGGCATTCCGGTGGTGGCGGTGGTCACGCTGGATAATCTGGTAGAGTTTTTGGAACGTGATGCAGACAGACAAACTGAACTACTGGCCGTGGCTGGCTACCGTGCAAAATATGGCGTGTAGCACGCTGGCGGTGGTCGTCTTGCTTCTGAGCGCGGGCAGCGCGCAGGCAGCGATGTACCGCTGGGTGGACAGCAGCGGCCGCGTGCAATACAGCGACACCCTGCCGCCGACCTACCAGCAAAGCGGTGCGGCGGAGATGAACAAGCAGGGGCAGGTCATCAAACGCACGCAGTCCGAGGTGGAGCGCAAAGCCGAAGCGGAACGTCAGGCCGAACAAAAACGGATTCAGCAGGAGCAGCAAAAGCAGGTGCAGTTTGATCGGGCTCTGACCTCGACCTATACCACCGAAGCGGAAATCGATCTGGCGCGCGACCGTGCGCTGGAACACCACATGCTGGCGATTCATGGCGCGGAAGTGCGTGGCAAGGCGGTGGATGCCAATCTGGCTGATTTCAATGCGCGCATTGCCCAGATCCAGAAAGCGGGGAAGAAAGTGGGCTCGGGCTTGCAACGGCAGCTGGAGCAATCCCTCAATGAAAGCGAGGAGTTGAAGCGCACCATCCAGGCCAACGAAGAGGCAATGACGCAGGTGCGTGAGAAATACGCGGCAGACAAGGCGCGCTTCCGCGAATTGACGGGTAAATAATCAGGCCGTTTTCTGTGCCACAGGCCGACAGCCTGGTGGCGGCGGTGGAATGAGTTGAAACGAGTTGGCCGGGATGTCCCGGCCAACTCGTTTTTCATCCCTGCAGTTTGCGTTTCAGCAGGTCGTTGACCTGTGCCGGATTGGCCTTGCCCTTGCTGGCTTTCATCACTTGCCCCACCAGCGCGTTGAAGGCTTTTTCCTTGCCGGCGCGGAATTCCTCGACCGATTTGGCGTTGGCCGCCATGACCTCGTCTATGATTTTTTCCAGCTCGCCGGAATCGGACATCTGCTTGAGGCCGCGCGCCTCGATGATGGCGTCGACTTCGCCCGCGCCTTCCCATAGTCCTTCGAACACCTGCTTGGCGAGTTTGCCGGACAAGGTGCCGTCCTGGATGCGCGAAATCAGTGCGCCGAGATGGGCAGCGGAGACTGGGCTTTGCTCGATGTTCAAATCAGCCTTGTTGAGCGCGGCGGAGAGTTCGCCCATTACCCAGTTGGCGGCCAGCTTGCCCTGGCCGCAGGCTTTCGCCGCAACTTCGAAGTAGTCCGCCAACGCGCGCGAGCCGGTCAATACGGCAGCATCGTAAGGCGAGACGCCATATTCGGCCTGAAAACGCACCTGCATCGCGGCGGGCAGTTCGGGCAGCGTAGCGCGTACCTGCTCAATCCAGTCTTCGTCGTGCTTGACCGGCAGCAGGTCGGGGTCGGGGAAGTAGCGGTAGTCGTGCGCGTCTTCCTTGCTGCGCATCATGCGCGTCTCGCCGGTGTCGGGGTCGAACAGCACGGTGGCCTGTTCGATGCGGCCGCCGTCTTCCAGCGTCTCGATCTGCCAGCGCACCTCGTAGTCGATGGCCTGCTGCAGGAATTTGAACGAGTTGAGGTTCTTGATCTCGCGGCGGGTGCCGAATTCCTTTTGCCCGACCGGGCGCACCGAGACGTTGGCGTCGACGCGGAAGCTGCCTTCCTGCATGTTGCCGTCGCAGATGCCGATCCAGGTCACCAGCGTGTGTAGCGCGCGCGCGTAGGCCACCGCCTCGGCGCTCGAACGCATCTCCGGCTCGGAGACGATTTCCAGCAGCGGCGTGCCGGCGCGGTTGAGGTCGATGCCGCTCATGCCGTGAAAATCTTCGTGCAGCGACTTGCCGGCGTCCTCTTCCATGTGGGCGCGGGTGAGATTGATGATTCTTTCTTCGCCGTCCACCACGATTTTCAGCGCACCGCCCTCGACGATCGGCTTGGCCAGCTGGCTGATCTGGTAGCCCTTGGGCAGGTCGGGGTAGAAGTAGTTCTTGCGGTCGAACACGTTGATGCGGTTGAGCGTGGCGTCGATCGCCAGCGCAAACTTGATCGCGCATTCCACCGCACCGCGGTTCAGCACCGGCAGCACGCCGGGCAGCGCGATGTCGACCGCGCTCGCCTGGGTGTTGGGCGCGGCGCCGAAGGCGGTGCTGCTGCCCGAGAAGATCTTCGATTTCGTGGCGAGCTGGGTATGCACTTCCAGCCCGATGACGGTCTCCCATTTCATGGCAAGCCCTCCGGTTGGCGGCTGTGCCAGTCGGTGACGCGCTGGTATTGGTGGGCGACGTTGAGCATTTTCGCCTCGCTGAAATAATCGCCGACCAGTTGCAGGCCGATCGGCAGGCCTTTGCTATCGAAGCCGCACGGCAGCGACATGCCGGGCAAGCCGGCGAGGTTGGCGGGGATGGTGTAGAGGTCGTTCAGATACATTTCCACCGGGTCGTCGGACTTTTCGCCCAGCTTGAAGGCGGTGCCGGGCGCGGTGGGGCCGAGGATGACGTCGCAGGTCTTGAAAGCGGTGTTGAAGTCGTCGGCAATCAGGCGGCGGATTTTCTGCGCCTGCAGGTAATAGGCATCGTAGTAGCCGTGCGACAGCACATAGGCGCCGATCAGGATGCGGCGTTTGACCTCCGCGCCAAAGCCCTGCGCGCGGGTTTTGCAGTACATGTCGTCGAGGTTGCCGTATTCCGGCGCGCGGTAGCCGTAGCGCACGCCGTCGAAGCGCGACAGGTTGCTTGAGGCTTCGGCCGGGGCCAGCACGTAGTACACCGGAATCGCGAGTTTGGAGTTGGCGAGCGAAATTTCGACCGTAGTGGCACCGAGCTTTTTCAGTTCGGCCACTGCCGCTTCCACCGCCATGGCGACTTCGTTGTTCAGCCCTTCGGCGAAGAATTCCTTCGGCAGGCCGACGCGCAGGCCGCTCAAGGGCTTGTCGAGATCGCGCGTGTAGTCCTCCTTGGCGCGTTCGAGGCAGGTCGAGTCCTTGGGGTCGAAGCCGGTCATCACGTTCAACAGCAGCGCGCAGTCTTCGGCCGACGGCGCCATCGGCCCGGCCTGGTCCAAGCTCGAGGCGAACGCGATCATGCCGTAGCGCGACACCAGGCCGTAGGTCGGCTTGAGGCCGGTGATGCTGCACAGGGCGGCGGGCTGGCGGATCGAGCCGCCGGTGTCGGTGCCGGTGGCGGCGGGCGCCATCCGCGCGGCCACGCAGGCGGCCGCACCGCCGGACGAGCCGCCGGGTACGTAAGCCGTATTCCAGGGATTTTTCACCGCGCCGAAATAAGACGTTTCGTTGCTTGATCCCATGGCGAATTCGTCCATGTTGGTCTTGCCCAGCGAGGGCATGCCGGCGGCCTTGAATTGCTGGATCACATGCGCGTCGTAGGGCGCGACGAAGTTGTGCAGCATTTTCGAGCCGCAGGTGGTGAGCCAGCCGTCGGTGCAGAAAATGTCCTTGTGCGCGATCGGCACGCCGGTGAGCGGGCCGGCCTGGCCGGCGGCAATCAGCGCGTCGGCGGCGGCGGCCTCCATCAGCGTTTTTTCGGCATCCAGCGTGATGAAGGCGTTGATCGCCGGATTCAGCGCGGCAATGCGGTCGAGATATGCCTGGGCGAGTTCGCGGCTGGAAATCTGGCGGGCCTTGAGTTGCGCGGCCAGTGTGGAAAGCGTGGTGTCGGACATGGCTTACTCGATGACCCTGGGCACGAGGTACAAGCCGTTTTCGACGGCGGGTGCGATGGCCTGGAAAGCGGCGCGGCGGTCGGTTTCGGTGGCGACGTCGGCGCGCAGGCGCTGATAGACCTCCTGCGCATGCGCCATCGGCGCGACGCCGCGGGTGTCGACCGCCTGCATGGTGGCGATGAGGTCGAAAATGCTGTTGAGCTGGGTTTGCGTGGCCTGCGCTTCGGCATCGCTGGTTTCGATGCGGGCGAGGCGGGCGATGCGCTTGACGTCGTCCGTTGAAAGGGACATGAAAACACCTGATGGCTTACGGTAAATAAGCCCGGTAGGTTATCATAGGCCCCTTGTTTTTTCTGCCCTTTCGCCCGCCTGGTGCGGGCGTTGCCGCCACCATGTTCAAGTTCCTGACCAGCTATTTTTCAACCGATCTCGCAATCGATCTGGGCACCGCCAACACGCTGATTTACGTGCGTGACCGTGGCATCGTGCTGGACGAGCCCTCGGTGGTGTCGATTCGTACCGACTCGGTGGGCGGCAAGCGCACCGTGCAGGCGGTGGGTGCGGAGGCCAAGCAGATGCTGGGCCGTACGCCGGGCAACCTGCAGGCAATCCGGCCGATGAAGGACGGCGTGATCGCCGACTTCACCGTGACCGAGCAGATGCTCAAGTATTTCATCAAGAAAGTGCACGACACGCGGATGTTCCGCCCCAGTCCGCGCATCATCATCTGCGTGCCCTGTGGCTCGACCCAAGTCGAGCGCCGCGCGATCCGCGAATCGGCGATCGGCGCCGGCGCGCGCCAGGTGTATCTGATCGAGGAACCGATGGCGGCGGCGATCGGCGCTGGCTTGCCGGTGGCGGAAGCGACCGGCTCGATGGTGGTGGACATCGGCGGCGGCACCACCGAGGTCGGCGTGATCTCGCTGGGTGGCGTGGTGTACGCCAATTCGGTGCGCGTCGGCGGCGACCGCATGGACGAGGCGATCATCAATTACATCCGCCGCAACTACGGCATGCTGATCGGCGAAGCGACCGCCGAGCAGATCAAGAAAAAAATGGGTTCGGCCTTCCCCGGTGCTGAAGTGCTGGAGATGGAAGTGAAAGGCCGCAGCCTGGCCGAGGGCGTGCCGCGCAGCTTCAATGTGTCGTCCAACGAAATCCTCGAAGCGCTGACCGAGCCGCTCAACGCGATTGTGAGTGCGGTGAAGCAGGCGCTGGAACAGACCCCGCCCGAACTCGGCGCCGACATCGCCGAAAAAGGCATGGTGCTGACCGGCGGCGGCGCGCTGCTGCGCGACCTCGATCGCCTGCTGATGGAAGAAACCGGGCTGCCGGTGATCGTGGCCGACGACCCGTTGACCTGCGTGGTGCGTGGCTGCGGACGCGCGCTGGAAGAAATGGACAAACTGGCGTCGGTGTTCACCAACGAGTGAACGCAGCAACGCGCAGTTGCGCTGACAAGGGACGTTGATGGCGACGTCGGATCAGCTCATGTTCACCCGTCGCCTGGGGGCGACCACCCGCCTGTTGATCTGGCTGTCGGTGGGGGTGGCGTGCATCATCGCCGACTCCCGTTATCACGCGCTCGACAACTTGCGCAGCGGCTTCTCGCTGCTGCTGCAACCCGTGCGCGAAATTCTGCGTACACCATCCGATGTCGCCGCCGAGCTGGGTGGCTTCTTTACCCGTCACCGTCTTTTGCAAAACGAGCGCGATCGCCTGCTTGCCGAGCGGGCGCAACTGTTGCTCAATTTGAATGCCGCCCGCGAAATCAGCCGCGAAAACGCCGAGCTGCGCGCCCTGCTGCAGCTGCAATCGCGGCCCGGCCAGCAGGTGGTGTATGCGGCCCTGCTGTATCAGGGGCACGACTGGTTTGCCCAGCGCATGACGCTGGATCAGGGCGCGGCGGCGAAACTGCGCAGCGGTCTGCCGGTGGTCGATGCCAGCGGCCTGGTGGGCCAGCTGACCCAGGTCTACCCGGGAACGAGCGAGGTCACGCTGGTGACCAGCCCCGAGCAATTAACGCCCGTGTTCGTCGAACGCACCGGCCAGCGCGGCCTGGCGGCGGGCAGCGGACGCGGCCAGCTGGAACTGAGATACATGCCGACCCATATCGATGTGCGTGTGAATGACCGCCTGCTGACATCCGGCATCGACCGGGTGTACCCGGCGGGAATACCGGTGGCGCGCGTGACGCGGGTGTCGCGTTCGGAATCCAGCCCCTATCTGCGGGTGGAGGGCGAGCCGCTGGCGGGCATCGAACGTTCCCGCGCCGTGCTGGTGCTGGTTGCCGCGCCGTACGCGGTGCAAGCGCCGCTGCCGTCGACACCTCCGGTCAAGCAGCCATGAGCCCCACGCAATCGAGCGGCGGCTGGCGCCGCATCCTCGGCAGTTTGACCCTGGCGCTGTTGCTGGAACAGCTGCAGTGGTCGGGCTGGGCGCTGGCGCTGCGGCCGGATTTTTTGCTGATCGGCGTACTGTTCTGGGCGCTGCATCAGCCTGCGCGCATCGGATTCGGCACGGCGTTTTGTGTCGGCTTGCTGGCGGATTTCCAGAATGGCGGGGTGTTCGGCCAGCACGCCATGGCCTATGTGGTCGGCGTGTACGTGGTGCTGTTTTTGCGCTTGCGGCTGCTGCAGTTCGACCCGCTGCGCCAGGCGGCGCAGCTGTTCCCCATCTTTCTGCTGGTGCAGTTGCTGCTGGTGCTGATTGGCTGGCTGGCGGCCAATCCGCCGTCCGATTTGACCGTCCTGTTGCCGGTCACGAGCAATAGCGTGATGTGGCTGGTGCTGGTGGGCGTGCTGCGGCTGTGGCATGGCAAGGGTTTGCAGGACCAGGCATGAATCGGCCGGCCACGCTGAAAAACCTGGACCTTGAGCTGGCGCGCTTTCACGGGCGGCTCAAGGCGGCCGCAGCCTTTGTTGCCCTGCTGGCGACCGCGCTGTTGGCACGCGGCTATTATTTGCAGATTACGCAGCACGATTACTACTCCGGGCGCGCCGAAAGCAACCGCATTTCGCTGGTGCCGATTGCGCCCAATCGCGGCCTGATTCTCGACCGCAACGGCCGCATTCTGGCGGAAAACTATTCCGCCTATACGCTGGAAATCACCCCTGGGCATACCCCGAATCTGGAAACCACGCTGGCCGAGGTGGGCAAGCTGGTCGAGATTACGCCGGGACAGCTGCGGCGGTTTCGTCGCCTGCTCGCCGATTCACACGAATTCGAAACCGTGCCGCTCAAAAGCAAGCTCAGCGACGAGGAAGTGGCCATTCTGGCGGCCAACCGTTATCGCCTGCCGGGAATCGAAGTCAAGGCGCGGCTGTTCCGCAACTATCAGGCCGGGCTCGGGATGGCGCACGTGGTGGGATTTATCGGCCGCATCAACGACCACGATCTGAAGCAGTTGCGCGCGGCCGGGCGCGAGCGGGATTACCAGGGCAGTGCGCACATCGGCAAGACCGGGCTGGAGCAGAGCTACGAAGCCCTGCTGCACGGCCGCACCGGCTTTGACCAGATGGAAACCGGCGCCAGCGGCCGCGCGGTCCGGATGTTGTCGCGCATTCCGCCGGTGCCGGGCAAGGATTTACGGCTGTATCTCGACCGCGAACTGCAGGCGGTGGCCGAGCATGCGTTTGGCGACTATCTGGGCGGACTGGTGGCGCTCGACCCCAACACCGGCGGCGTACTGGCGCTGGTGAGCAAGCCCGGATTCGACCCCAACCTGTTCGTCGACGGCATCGACCCGGTCACCTGGAAAGAGCTCAACGAATCGCCCGAGCGGCCGATGGTCAACCGGGTGCTGCGCGGCATTTATCCGCCGGGTTCGACCATCAAGCCGTTCATGGCGATGGCGGGGCTGGAACTGGGGCTGCGCAAACCCTCGGATACGATATTCGATCCGGGTTATTTCACCCTGCCGCGCAGCAGCCATCAATACCGTGACTGGAAAAAGGGCGGCCACGGCACGGTCGATCTGCGGCACTCGATCGCGCAGTCGTGCGATGTCTATTATTACCGTCTGGCGAACGACATGGGCATCGACCGCATGCACGACTATCTGTCGCAGTTCGGCTTCGGCGCGACTACCGGCATCGATCTGGACGGCGAGTCGCCCGGACTGCTGCCCTCGCGTGACTGGAAACAGCGCCGCTTCAAGCAAGTCTGGTACCCCGGCGAAACGGTGATCGCGGGCATCGGCCAGGGGTTTCACCTGACCACGCCGCTGCAACTGGCGGTGGCCACTGCCATGCTTGCCAATGGTGGCAAGCACATCGAACCCAGATTGGTGCAGGCGGTGCGCGACCCACTTACCCGCGTCTGGCAAAGGCAGCCGGTTGCGGTGAAGGGGCAACTCAAGTTCGATCCCGACAATCTTGCAGCGGTGCGCGAGGGCATGATGGCGGTGATGCGTCCGGGCGGCACCGCATCGGCAGCGGCGGCCGGCGCGTCCTACACGATCGCGGGCAAGACCGGCACCGCGCAGGTGGTGGCCATCAAACAGGGGGCGCGCTACGATGCCGGCGGTTTGTCGCACAAGAATCGTGACCATGCGCTGTTCATTGCCTATGCGCCCGCCGAAAACCCCACCATCGCGATCGCAGTGATGGTCGAGAATGGCGGGCACGGCGGCTCCACCGCCGCGCCGATCGCGCGCGCAGTGCTCGATTACTACCTGACCGGGAAACGCCCCGGCAACATGAATGTGGGAGCAGACGGTGCCGCACCAGACTAGCCATTGGATCCTGCGCCGGTTGGCCCATCTCGACGGCATCCTGCTGACCCTGGTGGTGGTGCTGCTGGGCGTCAGCCTGGCGGTGGTGACGAGCGCGTCCGGGCAAAGTCCGGCCCGCATCAGCGGCCACCTTATCAACATCGGCCTGGCGCTGGCGGTGATGGTGGTGGTGGCCAACGTGCCACCGCATCTGCTGGCCAAAGTGGGGCCGCCGCTGTATGTGGCCGGGGTGGCGCTGCTGATCGGGGTGGCGCTGTTTGGCGAGATCCGCAACGGCGCGCGGCGCTGGCTCAACCTGGGGTTTGCGTTCCAGCCATCCGAACTGCTGAAACTGGCGTTGCCATTGATGCTGGCCTGGTATTTCCAGCGCAACGAGGCGGTGTTGCGCGCCAAACATTTTCTGATCGGCGCTGCCATGCTGGTCGTGCCCTTGGCGTTGATTCTGCGGCAGCCCGATCTGGGTACGGCGCTGATGATCGGCGCGTCGGGATTTTATTTGCTGTTTTTCGCCGGCTTACCG
>JAAPAA010000029.1 GCA_012274165.1 Thiobacillaceae bacterium | reverse complement strand
GCGCACAGGATGCATTCGTACGCGCCATCGAGCAGCGCGCGCTCGGCCGGGCTTTGCAGGCGCTCGACCTCGGGCTCCGGGTCATCGTTGATGAGATACGGCTTGATCGAGCGGTATTGCTTGTAAAACGGCTCCATGTCGACGATCAGATCGCGGATCACCGGCAGGCCCGGCAGCGGCCGCACCTCGATCGGTTCGCTCAATTCGCTCAGTGGCGTAATGCACGCCAGCCGGTTTTTGCCGTTCACGTTCATCGCATCCGAGCCGCACACGCCTTCGCGGCAGGAGCGCCGCAGCGAGAGGGTTTCGTCCTGCGCCTTGATCGCCAGCAGGGCGTCGAGCAGCATCTTGCCGGCAGGCTCGATGTCAAGTTCGACGTCCTGCATGTAGGGCTTTTCGCCCGATTCGGGATGGAAGCGATAGAGGCGGAATTGCATGTTCAATACACCCGCTCTTGCGGCCGGATCGACTCCACCGTCAGCGGTTTCAGGCGCACCGGTTTGCTGTCCACTTGATCTGCTTCCCGCGAATACAGCGTGTGCTTGAGCCAATGCGCGTCATCGCGCACGGGGAAATCCTCCCGCGTATGCGCGCCGCGGCTCTCGGTGCGGTTGATCGCCGACACCAGGGTGGCCCGCGCCACGCCGATCAGGTTTTCCAGTTCCAGCGCCTCGATGCGCGCGGTGTTGAATACGCGGCTGGTGTCCTGCAATCCGGCGTGGTGCAGACGCTGTTCGAGCAACTCAAGCTTTGCCAGCCCTTCGCGCAACACCGCATCGGTGCGGAACACCCCCGCATGCGCCTGCATCATGCGCCGCAGGTCATCGGTGATCGCCGCCACCCGCTCGCTGCCGGGCTGATCCCAGCGTGCCAGCCGCGCCAGGCTGGCGTTGGCGGCGGATTCCGGCAGAGAACGCGGATAGGGGTTGTCGCGCAGATAGTCCTGCATGTGCTGCCCGGCGGCGCGGCCGAACACGATCAGGTCGAGCAGCGAATTGCCGCCCAGCCGGTTGGCGCCATGCACCGAGACGCAGGCGCACTCGCCCACGGCATACAAACCCGGCACCGGTTCCTCGGGGCCGAAGCGCGCGGGGACGACGACCTGGCCGTGCAGGTTGGTGGGAATGCCGCCCATCATGTAATGCGCAGTCGGCGCGACCGGGATCGGTGACTGAACCGGATCGACGCCGGCAAAACGAATCGACAACTCGCGGATGCCGGGGAGCTTGTCGGCGATGAGTGCTTCGCCCAGGTGATCCAGCTTGAGCTCGATAAAGTCACCACGCGGCCCGCAGCCGCGGCCCTCGGCAATTTCGATGGCAATCGCGCGTGCGACCACATCGCGCCCGGCGAGATCCTGGGCGTGCGGGGCGTAGCGCTGCATGAAGCGTTCGCCATTTTTGTTGAGCAGATAGCCGCCTTCGCCGCGCGCGCCTTCGGTAATCAGGCAACCCACCCCGGCGATACCGGTCGGATGAAACTGCCAGAACTCCATGTCCTGCAGCGGCAACCCGGCACGCAGCACCATGCCCAATCCGTCACCCGTGTTGATCATGGCGTTGCTGCTGTTCCAGAACACCCGCCCTGCCCCACCGGTGGCGAGCAGCGTGGTACGCGCTTCGATCACGATGGGTTCACCGGTTTCGATGCTCATGGCGGTGACGCCGAGGCAATAGCCCTCGGCATCGCGCAGCAGGTCGAGCGCAAAATATTCGTCGAAAAACTGCGTGCGGTTTTTGATGTTCTGCTGATACAGGGTGTGCAGCAGCGCGTGGCCGGTGCGGTCGGCGGCTGCGCAGGTGCGCGTGGCCTGTTCGCCGCCAAAATTTTTCGACTGGCCGCCAAACGGGCGCTGGTAAATCTTGCCGTTTTCGAGCCGCGAAAACGGCAGCCCCATGTGTTCCAGTTCGTACACCGCCGAGGCCGCCTCGCGGCACATGAACTCAATCGCGTCCTGGTCGCCCAGCCAGTCGCCACCCTTCACCGTGTCGTACATGTGCCATTCCCAGCGGTCGTCGTCGACGTTGGCCAGCGCGGCGGTGATGCCGCCCTGCGCCGATACCGTGTGCGAGCGCGTCGGAAAAACCTTGGATACGACCGCGACGGTGAAATCCGAACGCGCCAGCTGCAAGGCCGCGCGCAAGCCCGCACCGCCGCCGCCGATGATGAGTGCGTCAAACCGGCGCGACTTCATGCCGCCCCCCACACAATCGCCGCGAGCCACAGCACGGAAGCCGCCAGGCTCAGAATCACCAGCGCGCTCAACAGCAGCCGCAGCATCAGCGGATGAACGTAGTCCATGAAAATATCGCGCATCCCCACCCAGGCATGCAGCGCCAGCGCCATCCCGAATAGCAGCAGGGCCAGGCGTACTGGCAACAGCGCGACAAATGCCCGCCAGCTGGCGAAATCAAACGGTACATGCAGCGCCCACACACCGAAGAACAGCGGCACAGCCAGCGTCATTCCCAGTGCCGTGCTGCGCTGCAGCAACCAGCTTCCGGTGCCGCCGCGCGCACCAAGCACGGGCTTCATGCGAACAACCTCCACGCCGCCACCAGGCTCACCGCGCCAGCGAGCACCAGCACGGCCACGCTGCTGCGGCGCGCCGCCGGCAGCGTCACCCCCCAGTGCACATCCAATGCCAGATGTCGCAACCCGGCAAAAAAATGCAGCGCAAACAGCCACACCAGCCCCAGCACAACCAGCTTCGCCAGCGGCAGCGCAAGCCACGCATGCAGCGCGGCAAACTCTGCTTCACTGGTCAACGATTTCGACAACAGCCAGATCGCAAACGGAACACTCAGGAACAATACCGCCCCAGACAGTCGATGCAGGATCGACACCCAGCCGGTGACCGGCAGGTGGATGCGCAACAGGTTGAGGTAGACCGGACGTGGCGAACGGCTCACACGATGCCTCTTAAGCTGTAAAAGACCCGGTCATCGCGAGTAGCCGTTCAGCTTCAGCTAGCGCCTGGCCGACTTGAGAACTGCCTTGGCCACGGCCTGTGGCACCCGCTCAGCCAGGCGCGGATCAAACGGCTTCGGCAGGATGTAGTCCGGGCCAAACACCAGCTTCTTCAATTTGTACGCCTTCAAAACCGATGCGGGAACCGGCTCGCGTGCAAGCTCGGCCAGTGCATGGACGGCAGCGATCAGCATGGCCTCGGTGATTTCTTTGGCGCGCGCATCGAGTGCACCGCGGAAAATGAACGGGAAGCCCAGCACATTGTTAACCTGGTTCGGGAAGTCAGAACGTCCGGTCGCCATGACGAGGTCGCTGCGCGCGGCCATGGCTTTTTCCGGCAGAATTTCGGGGTTGGGGTTGGCGAGCGCGAAGACCACCGGCTTGTCGGCCATGCTTTTCACCATCGCCGGGCTCACCAAGTTGGCACCTGACACGCCGACAAACGCATCGGCTCCCTGCATCGCCTCGGCCAGCGTGCGCAGCTTGGTCTTGCGCGCGAAACCCTTCTTGAAACTATTGAGGTCGGTGCGCTCCTTGTGCACCACCCCCTTGGAATCGACCAGCGTGATGTTGGCCTTTTTCGCGCCCATCGCAACCAGCAGTTTCATTGATGCGATGCCGGCGGCACCGGCCCCGAGGCAGACGATCTTCGCCGTATCCAGTGCTTTGCCTTGCACATGCAAGGCATTGATGAGGCCGGCGCAGATGATGACGGCGGTGCCGTGCTGATCGTCGTGGAACACCGGAATATCGAGCTTTTTCTTCAGCGCAGCCTCGATCTCGAAGCAATGCGGTGCGGCGATGTCTTCGAGATTGATGCCGCCGAAGGTTGGCGCGATGGCTTCGACCACCTTGATGAATTCCTGCGGGGTTTTCGCATGTACCTCGATATCGAACACGTCGATCCCGGCGAACTGTTTGAACAGAACGGCCTTGCCTTCCATCACTGGCTTGGCGGCGAGCGGGCCGAGATTGCCCAGGCCCAGAATCGCAGTGCCATCGGTAATCACCGCAATCAGATTGCCCTTGTTGGTGTAGTCGTAAGCGGTCTTGGGATTTTTGGCGATTTCCAGCACTGGCTGCGCCACACCTGGGGTGTAGGCGAGCGACAGATCGGCTTGGGTGGAGCAGGGTTTGGACGACTCCACCGAGAGCTTGCCCGGCTTGGGCAGGCGGTGGTAATCGAGGGCTTTTTTCTTGAGTTCGGCGGGGGTCATGACGGCAAACGCTGGCTGGATAAACAAGCCGCCATTATCGCGGATTTATGCGCGTTTCGCCCCGCTTTGCCGGTGTTGTCCGACCAAGTCAGCTTTTCCAGATTTTGAGCTGGGCGCGCAGCCGGGCGACCGCCTGCGAATGCAACTGGCATACGCGAGATTCGGAGACACCGAGCACCACGCCGATTTCCTTCAGATTCATGTCCTGTTCGTAATACATGCCCATCATGCTGCGCTCACGCTCAGGCAGATGGTGGATCGCGGCAACCAGGCTGCCGCGAAAGCCTTCATCCTCGAGCACGGCGAGCGGATCGTTGCTGCCGTCGACCAGATAGCGCTCCAGAAAGCTGGCGCTGTCGTCATCCGCGAAGTCTTCGTAATACAGCAGCTGCGAACATTTCACATCGCCCAGCATGGATTGGTACTGGTCGATCGCCAGCCCCATCTCGGCGGAAATTTCCTGCTCGGTCGGTGACTTGCCGTTGCGCTGTTCCAGCTTGCTGATGGTGGCTTCGATCTGTCGCGACTTTTGCCGCACGTGGCGCGGCAGCCAGTCCGCTTCGCGCAGCTCATCGAGCATCGAGCCCCGAATGCGCTGGGTCGCATAGGATTCGAACTGGGCACCCTGGGTGCCGTCGAAACGACCGACCGCATCCATCAAGCCGATCAGGCCGACCTGGATGAGGTCGTCAACTTCGACGCTGGCGGGCAGGCGCGCCATCATGTGATAGGCAATCCGCTTGACCAGCGGTGCGTATTTGGTGATTTGTTCGTCTTGCGACAGGGGTTTATCCGCCATGTTTCAAGGCCATGTTCTCGTGTTTTCTATTTTAAAACGAGCCAGCCGACTCGTCTCCTCGCTCGGCATTCTAACGGCTAGCGCTGAAAATGCGGTATCGGCATGCGCCACGCAGGCAATTGTCTGCACAAACGCCTGCGAGAGAAAGTGGTTCGCGGTGCTTAGCACATGCGCGCAAGCCGTCTGGTCGCCCAGCAAGCTCACGTTGAATGCAGCTGCATTATGCGACAGGGTTTTGAGCAGGGTATAGGCGCGCTGAATGGATGGCTGCGTGGGCTGAACTTCGATGAGGAGCGTGTTGGCCGCATCGGGTGCCAGGATCAACTCCGCTCCGCTCGGTTCTTCGTCAAACAGCAGATGATCGTAAGCCCGCGCCACATCGCGCAAAGCCGGTTCGTCCGCGTGCACGCCCGGCGCATACCAGCCATCGCCGTGGCTTACCGACAGGATATGCAACTGGCTCCGTTACAGTTGCTGTTTCCAG
>JAAPAA010000028.1 GCA_012274165.1 Thiobacillaceae bacterium | reverse complement strand
TCTGGAGGCCGTCCGGATGGCGGCGATGAGCATCGCAAGCAGAGCCCTGATGTATGCCAGGATCTTTCGGATTTTGTGGCCACAGCCGCAAAGCACAGCGAACAGGGCGTCGCCCACCTAAGAGTTCTATTTGCGCTGATCATCGCCGCGATCATGTCGGCACTTCGCTGGACCAACGCGGCTCACATTCCCGCCGAAACTGCCTGATCGCGTTGTTCAGAGCCAACTACCACGATCGGGCTCGATCTGGCGAAGAATGTGTTTCAGGTCCATGGGGCTGACGCCTTGGGTCGGGCGGAGTTGCGCAAAAAGCTGCGGCGGGATCAGGGTAAGCGGCGTCTGCGGCCCATTGATTTTTCGATTGCATTCAGCGGCTTTGGCAGTTGGACCTAGGCTGATGAGCTCGTCGGGGAGTCCCGAATGAGCTCATTGTGATGCTTTGGCTGTTGGGATGTGGGCCCATGGCATCAAGGCGTCGATGTCCTTTTCGAGATGGCCGTTGGCCAGCCTGGTGAAGAGATCGCGCAGGTAGGCGTAGGGCTCGACGCCGTTCATTTTGCAGGTGCCGATCAGACTGGCAAAGCGAGCCCAGTTGCGGCCACCCTCGTCATGGCCGGCGAAGAGGGCGTTGCGGCGGTTCATGGCCGGGCTGCGGATTGCATTCTCGACCAGGTTCGAGTCCATGTCGACACGGCCGTCGTCAAGGAACAATCGGAATCCGTCCTGTCGTCGGAGCATATAGGCCATGGCCTCGCCGAGGTCGGATTTGCGCGAGACGCGTTTGGATTGCGCGGAAAGCCAAGTGAAGAACGCATCTGCCAGAGGGCGAGACAAGGTCTGCCGGGCTTCATGACGCTGGTCGGGGTCGGAACCCCGGATGGTATCTTCGACCTTGTAGAGTGCCGCGATGCGCAACAGCGCCTCGTCCACTATGGGCGATCCCTTCTTGGGCTTGGCGGCGATCAGCTTTCGGCGCCCGTGCGCCCAGCAGAAGGCCAGCTTCAAGGGCTTGCCGCCCTTGCGATCCGGCTTTGCCAGATGGCTGTAACCGCCATAGGCATCAACCTGAATGGTGCCGTCGAAGCCCATCAGGATTTCATCGGCATATCCGCCTTTTCGGCCGGGATGGTAGTGGAACACGACGCCCGGCGCGGCGGAGCCATTCCAGCCCCGGTCATCGCGCAGAACGGCCCAGAGATAGCCGGTTTTCGTCCGGCCCCGCCCCGGATCAAGCACCGGAGCCGTGGTTTCGTCGACATAGAGCCGCGAACTGCCGGTCTTCAGCAGCACTGCCATGCGATCGACAACCGGTGCGATCAGTGCGCCTGTCCTGCCCATCCAGTCGGCCAGCACCGATCGCTCGATCGGCACCCCGAGCCGAGCCATGGCCACAGCCTGCCGGTTCAGCGGCATATGTTCGGAATGTTTGGCCATGGCGATCTGGGCCAAGAGCGCCTCGGTCGGCCAGCTACCCTCCAGCAGGTGAGCCGGGGCGCGGGCCTGCACCACCCCGGTCCGCCCCTTTGGGCAGGCATATTTCGGACGGACCGTGACGATCACCTGATAGCGGGCCGGAATGAAGTCCAGCCTCTCGGTCTTGTCCTCACCGATCCGGACCATGTCGCCACAGCCGCACGGGCAGGCAAGGCTGTCTGGCTCGATAACCCGCTCAACCCGTGGCAGGTGATCGGGCAGAGCCCGTGCTTTGCGCGGTGCGCGCGGGGCCGCCTTGTCCGGATCGGTCGCACTGGCGGCGATCTTGTCCTCGACGACGGCGATCTGAGCCTGTGTCTCGGCGATGGCCGTCTCAAGATCCTCCAGCGCCAGTTCCAATTGTGCAGGGTCCAGCTTTTCGGATTTCGGCCCGAACTTGGCGTGCCGGTATTGGCCGACCTGACCCTCCAGCTTCTCGATCAGCTCCTTCAACTCGGTGATGAAGGCGTCTTTCTCGGCCACGACCGCCTGTTCATGCTGGCGCGCCGCGCGCTCGACGGATGCCTCAAACCGGGCCGCTTCCAACGCCGCCGACTGCGCGACAAAGGCCTTCACCACCTCGGGCGGAAGGTCTGGAAACTGGCGGAGATCGAAGGATTGCGACATGCGGCTTCATAGCTCATCCGAAGCCAAAAGCCCAATAAAACAACGCCAAAACAGCAGCCTCCCGTCATCCCGCCGCAGTCGGCGGAGGCATGCGCTGCGCCATCATACGCCGCCAATCCAATCCTTCGAACAGGGCTTCAAACTGCGCCCGCGACAGCCGCATCGTCCCATCCTGAACCTTCGGCCAGGCAAAGTTGCCCTGCTCCAATACCTTGTAAGTCAGCACCATGCCGGTGCCGTCCCAGACGAGGATCTTCAGCCGATCACCACGTTTGGAACGGAAGATCACCGTGATCCCCGAATGCGGATCAAGCTTCAGCTCAGTCTGCACGATCAGCGCCAAAGCCTGGTGGCCGCAACGGAAGTCGACGGGTCGGGTCGCAATCAGGATCGGCAGCCGCTGACCGGCGACAATCATCGCTTGTCCTGCAAGGCCCGCCCGAGGGCCGCCGCGCGTTCGACCGCCACATCGCCCGGAACCCGAACCACAACGCCGGAGACAAGCTCCACCGCCATGATCCCGACGGAAGCCGCTCCCTCAGAAACACACGGGGCAGATGCTTGTGTCACAGCCGCAACCTCCGGCTCAGGCAGGACTGCCACCGGAACGAAAGCCGGTTCACCACACCCGTCCTTCCGCACCGACAACGACGGCAACAGATCCAGCGGCAAACTCAGCAGACCTTCCCGGGCCTGCCGCCGCCAATCTGAAAGCTGATGCGCAACAACCCCATGCCGACGCGCGACATCCACAACCTTCGCGCCAGGCTGAAAGCTCTCCGCCACAATCCGCGCCTTCAGATCCAAAGGCCAGCGCCGGTTCCCACGCCGAGGTTCAACCACCTCGCACCTACCCACAAACCCGTCCCCACCATCCGCCATGCCAAACTCCCAATGCGTTGGGCGACTGTCTGGCAGCGCAATCGAAGTTCAGAAATACCCCAATTCAATGGGACAGAGACGGCGCTTACAGAGCAGGTGCTGGCCTTCTTCAGCCAGTTGCAGCCCTGTGTTGTGGCGATGGAGGCCTGTGGCGGCGCGCATTTCTGGGGCCGCGAGATCGGCAAGCTGGGTCACGAGGTGCGGCTCATCCCGCCCGCCTACGTCAAACCCTTCGTCAAGTGCCAGAAAAATGATGCCGCTGACGCAGAGGCGATCTGCGAAGCAGCACAGCGCCCGACGATGCGCTTCGTGCCCGTGAAGAGCGAAGAGACCCAGGGAGCAGCGATGGTCTTTCGGGTCCGGGAGCTTCTGATCCGGCAGCGCACACAGGCCATCAACGCCCTGCGGGGCCATCTGATAGAGTTCGGGCAGATCGTCCCGCAAGGAGCGACGAATGCCGCGAAGCTGTGCGCAACAGAGTGCCTTCGAGCACGCGGCTTTGATCTGGACCCGACCTTCGAACACCATACGGGCCTGCGGCATGACGATGGCCGCATCAGAGGCTGGACACATGTCAGCACCCGATGACGCGCCAAAATCAGCTTCAAAAATACCTCTTGCGCAAGGGGCGGTTAGACATGTCGCGTATTCGTGCCGCTCCAATTGCTCGCCTAGGCCACCGGCACGCCGCCCTCGGCATGGCGCAGTAGCTGAATCGATGGAGATTTACTCAGTTCACTCTGTCCATGTCACCAATGCCCTACGCCAATTCCGCGTGCCATCGACAGTTGCGCGCGCAGATAGACGATCAGATCAAATCCGAACCCAGCAGTTAACACCAGAATCCGCTTTGGGTTCAGCAGGTCGCGTGGCCGCGACAGGGCGTGTTGCACCCTCTTGATGGCGAAATGGAACGGGACATAGCCCGACGTCCAACGTGGCAGTCGCTTGCGAATCACCTCCGACAACCAGTGATCATCGATTTGAGACATTGCCTTTTGCCGGCGTTCAGGTGGCAGGCTGCGGATTTCTTCAAAACAGGCAGAGTTAATAGCTGAACCGATGACGATACGGGTTTGATGGCGCAAGAGATCGCTTACCCGACGCTCGGACGGATACGTATGGAAAATTTCTTCCAGACCATCGATGCGACGGAAATCTTCTTCAGCGGTCAGCGTATCGGTCAAGACCATGGCGCGCAGGAAGCCGTCTTCTACTGGAAGGCCGACGGGCAGGTGGAAGGTCCGAGCCCTCAC
>JAAPAA010000284.1 GCA_012274165.1 Thiobacillaceae bacterium | reverse complement strand
GGGCGACGCCTTCGACCGATTTCGCAATCGCTGCGATGTGCGCGGGCGAAGTGCCGCAGCAGCCACCGACAATATTCAACAAGCCCGAGCGCGCCCATTCGCCGATGTGCACGGCCATTTCCGCGCCGTCCATGTCGTATTCGCCAAACGCGTTCGGCAGCCCGGCGTTGGGGTGGGCTGAAATAAAGGTGTCGGCCTTGTTCGAGAGCTCGTTGACGTATTGCCGCAGCAGATCGGGGCCGAGCGCGCAGTTGAGGCCGATCGACAAAGGCTGGGCATGACGCACCGAATTCCAGAACGCCTCGCCGGTTTGTCCCGAGAGCGTGCGGCCCGAGGCGTCGGTGATGGTGCCGGAAATCATCACCGGCAGCCGCATGGCGTTGATCTCGAAATACTCTTCGATGGCAAACAGCGCCGCCTTCGCGTTCAAGGTATCGAAAATCGTTTCGACCATCAGGATGTCGGCTCCGCCTTTGACCAGACCGTCGATCGCTTCCAGATACGCCACGCGCAACTGGTCGAAGCTCACATTGCGGAAGCCGGGGTCGTTCACATCCGGCGAAATCGTCGCGGTGCGCGAAGTGGGGCCGAGCACGCCGGCGACAAAACGCGGCTTGTCCGGGTTCAGCGCGGTCGCCTCATCGGCAGCCTCGCGTGCCAACCGGGCGGCGGCAAAGTTCAACTCCGCCACCAGGAATTCCATGTGGTAATCCGCCATGGAGATCGAGGTCGCATTAAAGCTGTTGGTTTCCAGAATATCCGCGCCCGCGGCCAGATACTTGGCGTGGATTGCCTTGATGATCGCAGGCTGGGTCAGGCACAACAGATCGTTGTTGCCCTTCAGGTCGTGTGCGAAATCGGCGAAGCGCGCGCCGCGATAGTCAGCCTCTTCAAGCTTGTATGACTGGATCATCGTTCCCATCGCGCCGTCGAGAATTAGGATGCGTTGGGCGAGCAGGGTACGGATCAGTGCGGTACGGTCGGACATGGCGCGGTTGGGATCAGGCAAACCCGAATTTTACACTGGCAGACATGCCGGGCTGTAACTGTTGACAGGTCGACGTTTCTGCCCAATTTGCCACAGGAAACAGAGGCGATATTCAACTCAAGCGTGTAAATCATGTGCCAAGTGGGTTGGCGTGAAATTTGCCTGTCTTTTCGCGTGAAATCCATCCAACACAGGATCGCGAAAAGCCTGATGACCGCAAGAAAACGATTGAATTCCATCCTGATGGTGCTGCTTTTGAACGCGCCATTCCAGTACGCCGTGGCCACTGACCAGGTAGAAAAAGTATCGATCTATTATGAGGATGCGCTGGTTCGCATGCAGCGTAACGATACCAAGGGCGCCATTGTCCAGTTGAAGAACGCACTGCAGCAGGACAGCAAAATGTTGCCCGCGCTTGTGCTTCTTGGAGAAGCCTATCTCAAGAGCGGCGCGCCATTGGGGGCTGAGCGTGTTCTGGCGGACGCGGAGAAACTGGGCGCGGATCGCTCCCAGATTATCGCCATGCAAGTTGAAGTCTATAACCTGCTTGGCCGGAATCAGGCGCTGCTGGAACGCTTCTCCCCCGATGGGCTGCCGCCCGACGTGAAATACAAGGTGCTGGTTACCCGTGCTTACGCGCAAATGGAGCTCGGTCAGGAGCGCCCAGCGATTCAATCGCTGGAGAAGGCCCGGCAGATTTATCCCTATCGGTCGGATGCGCTGGTTGCGCAATCAATGGTCTATTTGCGCGGCAGTCATTTTTCAGATGCCTTGTCCCTGGCTCAGCTGGCGGTAACAAAAAATCCGGCCGACCCGTCAGGTTGGAACATGTTGGGCTCGATTGCCCATGCGCAAGGCAATACTCAGGACGCGCTGGCGGGCTACGGCAAGGCATTGAAGCTGAAAGCGGATTATCTCGATGCGCTGATCGCACGGGCTTCCTTGCTGTTTGACCTGAAAAGAAATGAGGAGGCCGCCCGGGATGTGGCGACGCTGAAGCAGAAATTCCCGGATGACCCACGCAGTGCCTACCTACAGGCGCTGCTGGCGGGGCAGCAGGGTAAGGAAGCCGAAGTACACAATGCACTGATCGCCGCTTCAAGCGCCCTGGATGCGCTCCCATTCGAAGCGGTACTGACGCGTCCCCAATTGGTGCTTCTGGGCGGCATTTCACATTACAGCCTCGGCCAGAACGAAAAAGCCAAGACCTATCTCGGCGCCTACCTCAAGAAATTTCCCCAGCACTTGGGCGCACGCAAGATCATGGCCTCCATTTTGATGGGCGAAAGGGAATATGCCAAAGCGGTGGCGGTCCTTGAAGGCCCCGGCGGTAGCCGGCCCAATGACCCCCAGGCCCTGTCGATGCTGGCATCGGCCTATATGAACCTGGGGCAACACGCCAAAGCCGTCTCCCTGCTTGAGGAGGCTTCCAGCATGAGCGGCGGCAATGCGCCGGACATCACTGCAAACTATGGTTTGAGTCTGATTGGAAGCGGACAGGAAGAACTGGGGATGCTGCAGCTCCAGAAGGCCTATGCCAAGAGTCCGGGAAGCGCCCGTCCAGGTGTTCCGCTGGCCATCATGTATCTCAAACAAAACCAGGCAAAACAGGCCATACAGCTACTGCAGGCGATCACTCGAAATGAGCCGAATAATTTAACGGCGCTGAATCTTCTGGCTGTTGCGCAAGGCGTCGCCAAAGACCGGGCGGCTGCCCGCAAAACCTATGAGCAGGTATTGGAGAAGGACAAGCGCTTCACCCCGGCCAAGCTAAATCTGGCACGGCTCGATTTGTATGAAGGCAAACCCGACGACGCCCGGCGGCGCTTGCTGGCCATTCTCCAGGAACAACCCAAGAACCTGGATGTGTTGTTCGAACTCGCTCAGGTGGAACTCGTCAGCCAGCGCCCGCAGGACGCCATCAGATGGCTGGAGAAAGCGCGTTCATTCAATCCGAAAAGTCTCAGGCCAAATATCCTGCTGGTTGATCTGTATCTGAATACTGGCGATGTCCAGAAAGCACTGGATATCGCCAAGGGGGTTCAGGCAGGCAGTCGGGATAATTTACAGGCGTTGGCAACCTTGGGTCGCGCCTATCTTGCCGTAGGGAATCGTGGCCTGGCCCGCGAAAACTTTCGGCAGATTACGCAACTTGCCGGCTTTGATGCAGATTGGCAGCAGCGGGCTGCAGAGCTTCTGATCGGCGTGGGCGATTATGAGGGCGCACGCTATTCACTGGAGAAAGCCCTGTTAAGCAAACCGGGCTACTTCCCCGCCCTGTTGCTCAAGGCCCGTCTCGAACAGTTGTCAGGCAATCTGGATGCTGCTGAACAACAGACGCGTACCCTGGCCGTTAAATATCCACGTGAAGCCTCCGTGCAACAACTGCTCGGCGACATTGCCATGCAGCGCCAACGCTATAACGACGCCATTCCGGCCTATATCAATGCATTAAATCTGGAAAAAAATGCGGGGCACGCGGTCAGCCTCTATACCGCTTACAACCAAGCTGGCAATACTGCACGCGCATTGGAGTTCATCCAGGCTTGGGTCAGTAACAATCCGACAGATCAGCGCGCCCGTCGCGTCCTGGCCGGTGCGTACATTCAGGCAGGGCAACTCGCTTTGGCGCAACAACACTACGAGATGCTGGGCAAACAGTTGCCCAATGACGCGAGTATTTACAATGATCTGGCCTATGTCATGCTCAAGCGGGGCCAGCCAGGTGCACTGGCGGTGGCAGAAAAAGCCTATCAACTCGCTCCCCGAGATGCCAACGTTGCCGACACCCTGGGGTGGGCATGGGTGGAGGCCGGGCAAGTGGAAAAGGGTTTACGTTATCTGCGGGAAGCGCAGGTGCGCGCTCCCAATAATCCGGACATCCGCGACCACCTTGCCAAGGCTCTCAAACGCAAATCCGAGGCAAACAAATAAGCCGAACAGCATGTTGCAAACGGAATCGAGTCGGATTTTTTTACACAATTTAGGAAACCAGACCCGATAAACCTGCTTCGATGCTCCTATCTAAATGATAAATAACGATAATAATTTTATCGGCATATGTCTTGCTTGTATCGAATTGCATGTTCCGGATATCAATAAGGACAATCCAAAAATGACTACAAAATTTTGCCCAGTAACAAAAGTGATCGGCACGCTGGTTCTCGCATTTGGCGTCATGGGTGCTGCCCAGGCAACGTATTCGTCACCCCCTAGCACGAACTGCGGCGGCGGCGGGGCGACCAATCCCAGTTGCGACACCTGGACATTCAACAATACCCAATCCAACACGCAGGGCGGGATCGCCTCCACTGCTTCAGGCTGGGCCAATACCGTAGGTTCTGCCAATGTTCTGCTGGACAGCGCCTATATCACGCGGAACGGCAGCAGCGGCCTGGGCGTTCGGAATAACGATTGCTCCGGCTTTTCCAACTGCACGGGCGGCCCTACAGGTAGGGATGTCAATGAGGGGAGCAGCCCAGAACATGCGATCGATAACAATGAACGCGTGGACTCCATCCTGTTTTCCTTCACGAACAAGGTTAACCTCAGTTCCTTCAATGCAGGGTGGGTATCCGGAGATTCTGATTTCACAGTGATGGCATTTACGGGTACGGGTAACCCCGCGAGCCTGGCAAATCAGTCTTATGCTGGGCTTCTGTCAAACGGCTGGTCACTGATCGGAAATTTTTTGGGCGGAACCAGTACCGGGGCGCACGATTTTGCCAACAGTACCTACTCAAGCTATTGGCTGATCGGCGCGCTGAATACCTTTGTTGGCGGCGACCCCACCAAAGCGGGCAACGACAACTTCAAACTGATCTCCCTTGCGGGCTGTACCTGTGACAACGCGCCTTCGGGAACGCCGGGGTGTGGCGTCAGCAACAGAGGTGTGCCGGAGCCCGGTACGTTGTTTCTGATGAGTGCGGGGTTGTTCGGTCTCACACGGATTAATGCCAAGCGGGTGAAGCTCGTGGCTGCTTGAGTGATGGCTGTCAGCTGAAAAGGCCCCGTTTATCGGGGCCTTTTCTGTTATTTGGACCTAGAAACACTTACTACTAAGCTATTCGATATACCGCGGAGATTTTGATGAAACATATGATGCCAAGTGAGGCCCTTGAGTTTTTGCAGACACACCCCGAAGCAGTGTTCATCGATTGCCGCTCGGAAATCGAATACCTGTTCGTTGGTCACCCGGTCGGTGCGATTCATATCGCCTGGCAGGATGGCCCTGACTGGGACGTCAACCCGGATTTTCTCGGCCACTCGCGCAAGGCGGCTTCGGCCAACCGCCCGGTAGTGCTGATCTGCCGCTCGGGCCGGCGTTCTGCGGAGGCGGGACGTTATCTCGAAAAATACAATTTCCCCGAGGTGTACAACGTCACCCACGGGTTTGAGGGCGACATGGACGAATCGCGCCACCGTTGCACGAAAAATGGCTGGAAATTTGATGGCTTACCGTGGGAGCAAACTTGAGCCGGGCGTTTGATGAATCCGCCTCAGGTTTCACTTCACGCCCATTGCGGGCTCGATCAGACTTTTCGGTGATGTCGCAACAGCCGATCCAGCGCCTCTTTTAGCGGCCCCTCTTCAATCTCGGCGTTCAGATGTGCCAGTCCGTCCAGTGCAGCGGGCGGCAAGCCGGTTTTCTCGACAGGATGAATGTAGCGCGCCATCAGTTCGGGATTGACGCTGATGCGCACGGACGCTACAGCGATGCCGCGTTTGACGAGACTGACGATCAGCGCGTCGGATAGCTGGCGCAACCGACTGGCGCCGGCGCCGCTGTCGCAGGCGACACTTAACACGCTGTTTTCCAGCTGCATGACGCGGACGTGCCCCGCCAGTGCCGCAGGCAAGGCGTGGTCGAGCGCAGCCTGGGTGTTGAGCAGCACCCGGGCGCGCACGGCAAGGCCTTGTGGCAACTGGCTTGCGAGCAAATCGGCGAGGCTGGCGGAACTCATGGCCGTGTCACGCGAACGTCGCAAGAAGCCGCTGCTGCTATGTTAAAATTTGACGATTTACCGCGTCCTGCGGACATTTCGGATTCCTCATGCTGCAATCCATTATCAAAAAAGTATTCGGCAGTCGTAACGACCGACTGGTCAAACAATACCTGCAAAAGGTCAAAGCGATCAATGCGCTTGAGCCGGCAATGGAACAATTGTCCGACAGCGAACTGGCCGCCAAGACCGCCGAATTCAAATCGCGATTGGGCCAGGCTGGAATGGACAAGGTGGGCGAAACGCTCGACAAGCTGCTGCCCGAGGCCTTTGCGGTGGTGCGCGAGGCGTCGAAGCGGGTGATGTTTGCGATGCCCGATCGCCCCGCGAGCAGGTTCTTCCAGCCTTCCGGGACGCTGTTGCCGACCGGGCTGATCAGGCCCAGACCGGTGACGACGACACGGCGCTGATTCATCGAAGCGATTC
>JAAPAA010000283.1 GCA_012274165.1 Thiobacillaceae bacterium | reverse complement strand
CGCGAAACGAACTGGTAAGTTCTTAACTCTTATGCTGTTTCCGCAGGTATGCGCGGCGCTCGATGCGTAGCTGCACGAGTTCCCGATCAATGTGCACCACATCGGGATGTTGCTCAGTGTATTTCAGCAATAGTTCGGTGCGTTTGATCCGCAATTCAACCTGTTTTTTGTCGAGACTTTCGAGGTAAGCATCTGGTTTAATGCGCGGCTGGTCTTGGGCAGGCGGTCGGGCAGATTCGACAGAGGCAGTTGAGGTTTGCGTACCTGATTCCTCGCTTTCAGGTGCGGGCGCGGGTTGATTCGTTTGAACTGCCTGGGTGGCGAAACGGCTTGGCGGCGCGAGAGGGGCGGGTGCTTCCTGTGGCGTGCCGAGGAAATGCTCGATGACGATGATGCTCACGCCGACCAGCAGGAATACCGCTATCGGTATGGTAAAGGCCAGGATCCGTAGCGGCTTCGATACCTGCTCAACAGGCGGCAAGGCAGGCGCTCGCGGCGGGTTGGCGGCCAGCGCATGCAGGGTGTTGACCAGCATGCTTGCATCAGGCCGGTCTTCCGGGTTTTTGCTCAACATGCGCGCCAGCAGGCTGGTGAGTTCAACCGGTAAATTCGGGCGTATGACGTCGACCGGGACCGGCATTTCACTGATCACACGATAGATAATCGTGGGCAGGCTTTCGCCGTCAAAGGCGTATTGTCCGGTCAGCATTTCGTACAGCACGGCACCGAGCGAAAAAATATCCGAACGTCCATCAACCACATGCCCCATCGCCTGTTCCGGTGACATGTAACGAGGCGACCCGAGCATTTGCCCGGTTTGCGTATGGTTGCTGTTGACGAGATGAGCGATACCGAAATCGGTTAGCTTGATGCGTCCGCGCTGCCGGGTGATCACGACGTTGGCCGGTTTGATATCGCGGTGGATCACCCCATGCTCGTGTGCAAACGCCAGCGCTTCTGCCATTTGCGTCATCGTGTCGAGAATCAGGTCCAGCGGCATCTGGCTCTGGTTCATGATGTCGCGCAGCGTTTTGCCAGACAGATATTCCATGGCGATGTAGGCGAGACCGTCGGCTTCGCTTACGTCGTAAATCGTCACGATGTTGGGGTGGGATAGCCGCCCGGCACTTTGCGCTTCACGCAAAAACCGGGCTTCCGCGTCGGCGCCTTCCTGTCGCAGGAGGGCGATGGCCACGGTTTTGATGGCCACTACCCGATCGATCATCGGATCGCGGGCGCGGTATACCGTGCCCATCGCCCCCTGGCCGATTTCGTCGAGGATTTCGTAGCGGCCGATCATCATGGCAACGATTCCTGGAATGGGTTGGCGTTCAGCCCTGACACTCTACAATCTGGCCCTGTACAGCCCGGCTGTCCGCACCCATCAGATACAGGTACCAGGGCATCAGATCGTCCACGCTCGGCAGGGTTTCGGGGGCAAGCCCGGGATGGGTTCGGCTGCGCAAGGTGGTTGCCACCTGGCCGGGAATCAGGGTGTTGATCCGTACATTTTCCTCAGGGCTGATCTCGTCGGCCCAGATGCGGGTGAGGGTTTCCAGACCCGATTTGGCCACGGCATATCCCCCCCAGAATGCGGCGGGTTGATGGCCATGGGTTTCGCCGGTAAATACCACCGAGGCATCGGGCGCCTGCTTGAGCAGGGGCAGGCACGCGCGGGTGAGGGCAAACGGAGCGATGAGATTGACCCGCATCAGGGTCTGCCATTGATCGATGGTTTGCAGGGTCAGTGGTGTCAGGTTGTTGAACAGATGTGCACTGTGCAGCAAGCCGTCGAGCCGTCCCAGGTGATGCGCGAGGGTGCCGGCCAGCGTGTCCAGGCTGCGGTCGTCGGCAACGGCCAGGTCGTAGGGAAACATCGCGGGCTCAGCGCCTCCTGCAGCGACGATTTCGTCGTACACCGCTTCGAGTCTGGCTTCATCGCGCGCCAGCAGGGCGATGGTGGCACCGTGGCGTGCGAACGCCAGGCTGGCAGCACGACCGAGGCCGGAACTGGCGCCGGTAACGAGAATGACGCGGCCTGCGAGCAGGTCGGCGCGGGGAGAATAGTCTTTCATAGTTGTTCGAGTAAGGTTTGGGCCGATTGTACCCCGCTCAGAGTTGCGCTTTCGAGCGTGGCGGGATATGCCCCGGCAGTGTAGTCACCCGCCAGAAAAATGCGCGGGTGCGGTGTACGGTGAGTGGGACGCGCCAGCATGGGGACGCAGGCGTAAGTGGCTTGTTTCTCGACAATGCTTTTACGCCAGCGCGCCGTACCGGGATGAACAATGCGCTGCAACTGGGCTTCTGCCTGATCCAGCCAATTCGGGGGAAGCCTGCCTGCGGTGCTGGCAACGAACGCCAGCAAACCGGCCTGACCGTGGCTTTGGCCGCGGTCGAACACAAATTGCGCGGGGCCCTCGGCAAGGGCGAACAGGGGTTTGTCCAGTCGAAAAGCCGGGTCGTATTGCATATAAGCGGTCGCGATCGCCTGATAGCCATAGCTGGCCACGTCGGTTGCCAGCGATTTGAGTTCAGGCACGGGTGCCGCCAAATTCGCCAGATGTTGGGGCGCGACGGCGAGGATGGCGTGGCTATAGGCCGTCGTGTCGTCGCGCGTGCGCAGAGTGATGGCATCTGCTGCTGCATCGACGGCGACTACCCGGCAGGACAGGCGCACGCTGCCGCCGAGTTCGATGACGCGTGCGGCTGCAGGGGCGGGAAACAGCGCAGTCAGGTCGCGTCGGGGCAGCAGCAGGTCGCTGTGCGGGTTGCGCCCGCCAAAAGCAGCGCGGATCACGTTGCGGAAAACCCGGGCGCAGGCGATTTCCGGCGGCGTGTTCAGCGCGGAAATGCACAGCGGATGCCACAGCAGGCGGTTGAGTTTTTCGGGCTGCTTGCGAGTGAGTTGGCTGACGGTGAACGGGTCCGGCGGTTCTGCGCCGTGGAGCAGCGAATGTGCCCAGCGCGCGGCGGCCAGTTTTTCACGCCAGCTAAGTCCCTGCGCGCTGAGCAGCCCCGCCAGCAAATGCAGTGGGGCGGGCAGGCGTGGACAGGTGAGGCTGAAATCCGGCGGCTGGTTGAGGCTGAGCGGCAGTCGCCACAAACCGGGTGTGGCATGCAGGCGTTCGATCAGTTGCAGGGTCTGTTCATAGGCGCCAAGCAGGATATGTTGACCGTTGTCGAGTGGCTGCCCTTCCAGTTCGACTGCCCGTGCACGTCCGCCCAGGGTGCGGCTCGCCTCCAGCAGGGTGACCGTGATGCCCGCTTCAGCCAGGGTCAACGCGGCCGCGCAACCCGCCCAGCCGCCGCCGATGACGGCGACACCGGGTTTGACGGAGGCGCCTTTCATGGAAATAGCCAGGTTTTACTCGCCAGCCACAGTTTGCGCAGCGGCGTGAGCGAAACGCGCGCGCGCAGCACAGGAAAATGGTCGCGCCGGATTTCGTCCAGCAAGGTGCGGTATATCGTCGCCATCACCAGTCCGGGGCGCTGCGCACGCCGCGCGCGCGCGGGCAGCGCGGCTAGAGCCCGGTCGTAACAGGCGACTGCGCGCTCGTACTGGAATTGCATCAGGGCTTGAAATTCGGGCGTATCCCGGCCATTCAGCAAGTCGGCCTCGCGCACGCCGAAACGCGCCAGCTCGTCTTGCGGCAGGTAAATGCGACCGCGTCGCGCATCTTCGCCGACGTCGCGGATGATGTTGGTGAGCTGGAATGCCAATCCCAGTTCATGCGCGTAACGGCGGACCGCGCGGTCGTCTTCGCCGCGTCCGCCGTCGAATAGCGCAGCCGCCACTTCGCCGACGACGCCCGCCACGCGGTAGCAATACAGATTGAGCGACTTGAAATCGGGGTAGCGTTGATCTTCCAGATCCATCGCCATGCCATCGACGATTTCCAGCAACAGGGACGGCGAGGTATTACTGCCCCGCGTAGTGTCGAACAGGGCGCGGGTGGCGGGATGCTCCGGTACGCCTGCGGCAAACCGCCCGATTTCCTCGCGCCACCAGTTGAGTTTTGCCTCGGCGATTGAGCGTTCGTGGCATTCGTCCACCACGTCGTCGAGTTCGCGGCATAGCGCATAAAACGCGGTAATTGCGCGCCGCGTGTCAGCTGGCAGAAAGACAAAGCTGTAATAAAAGCTGGAGCCGCTGGCGGCTGCGCGCTCCTGGCAGTATTGATGGGCGTCCATACTTAAAACAGCGCGCGTCCGAGCATGGTGATCCAGTCCTTTTTGGTGAGCACTGGGCGGTCGTGAAACACGCAGCCGGGATCGGCATGCAGTTTGCGCAGGATGGTTTCGCCACCGAGTATGGTGACGCGCAGCTCCAGACCTATACGCCCCTTGAGTTGCCGGCTAAGCGGTGCACCCGCCTGCAATAACTTGCGGGTGCGTTCGATTTGCTTGTGCATCATCGTATGCCACATTCCGCGCGTATCGCCCTGTGCGATCTGTGTTTCGCTGACGTGGAGTGCGGCGAGTTCGTCCTGTGGCAGATAAATCCGGTCTTTTTGGTAATCCACCGCGATATCCTGCAGGAAATTGATCAATTGCAGGCTGCTGCAAATGGCATCGGAATAAGCCAGATGGCGGGGATCATGGTCGCCATATAAGTGCAGCATCAGGCGGCCGACCGGGTTGGCCGAGCGGCGGCAGTAATCCATTACCTCACCAAAATGGGCGTAGCGTGTTTTTTCGATGTCTTGCGCAAACGCAGACAGCAAATCGCGAAACGGCGCGAGCGGGATGGCGAAATCATGGATCGCGGCGGCAAGTGGGCCAAATACCGAATCAGTCGGCGTGTCGCCGCGTTCAATGCGATTCAGTTCGGCGTGGTAACCCGCCAGTTGAGTCAGGCGTTCGGTGGCCGCGACGTCGCCTTCATCGGCAATGTCGTCCGCGCTGCGGGCGAATCGGTAAATCGCTTCTACGGGCCGGCGCAGCCGTTTGGGCAGCAACCAGGATGCAACGGGAAAATTTTCGTAATGATCGACCGACACCGGAAACAAAAAAATGGAGTGGGAATAATGACTTAGGTGGGATACAGTACAGGCTGGGTGACAGCATCGCGTTGATTATATTACACTTATCTGTTGATGGTTTTGCGGCATAGCCGCGAGAGTGGCGGAATTGGTAGACGCACTGGATTTAGGTTCCAGCGCCGCAAGGCGTGGGGGTTCGAGTCCCCCCTCCCGCACCACCGGGTTTCTCTAACGACCCTTACTTAATTAATTCAGCCAGGAAGTATTGTGATGCAAGCAAATCTTGAAGTTCTCGAAGGTCTGGTTCGGCGCCTGGACATTAACGTCCCCATGGGGCAGTTGGAAGCTGAAGTGCAAAACCGTCTCAAGCGGCTGGCACGTAGCGTCAAGATGGATGGTTTCCGTCCTGGCAAGGCACCGCTTGCAGCCGTGGCGCGTCAGCATGGCCCGGGCGTGCGGCAGGAGTTACTGGGAGAAACGCTGCAAAGCCGGTTTGGTGAAGCGGTGCAAGCACATCAACTGAAAATTGCAGGCTATCCGCGTTTTGAGCCGAAAGCCGGGCAAACGGCCGCTGCTGAAATGACTTTCAGCGCCAGTTTTGAGGTCTATCCTGAAGTCAGGATTGACGCGTTTAACTCGGGCAAAATCATCCGCCCCGTGGTGGAGTTGAGCGATGCAGACGTGTCGAAAACGCTCGAAGTGCTACAGAAGCAACGTCGCACGTTCGAGGTGACGGATCGGGCTGCGGCAGAGGGCGATCTGGTCAAGTTTGATTATCAGGGCACGGTTGACGGCGTGGCGTTTGAAGGGGGCAAGGGCGAAGATTTCGCAGCGGTGATCGGCGAAGGCCGCTTGCTGAAAGATTTCGAGCAGAGTTTGGTCGGGCTCAAAGCGGGCGACAACAAGGGTTTCGACCTGACTTTCCCGGCCGAGTATGCCGCCAAGGAGCTTGCGGGCAAGGCCGCACATTTTGAAGTGCAGGTGAAGGAAGTCCAGGCCGCTGTATTGCCACCGGTCGATGCGGAATTCGCCAAGGCTTTGGGTGTCGAAGATGGCGATGTGGACAAACTCAAGGCCGAAGTGAAGGCCAACTTGGAGCGCGAGGTGAAACGTCGCGTGCAGACGAAGCTGAAAGAACAGACGATGGAATTGCTGTTGCAGAAAAGCACGCTGGATCTGCCGCAAAGCCTGGTGGCCATGGAAACGGATCGCCTGTTGAAAATGACCGAAGCCGACATGCAGTCGCGAGGGGTTCAGACTATGAAGCTGACGACCGATATGTTTACTGGACAGGCAGAGCGTCGTGTACGCTTGGGCTTGATCCTGGCCGAAATCGTGCAGGCAAACAAGCTGGTGGCGCAACCCGATCAGATTCGTGCGCTGATTCAGGAGCAGGCACAGAGTTATGAAGAGCCCGACCAGGTCGCGCAGTGGTTCTATCAAAACCCTGAGCGGATGCAGGAAATCGAGTCTCTGGCTCTGGAAGAAAACGTTGTTGCATGGGTTGCCGGTCAGGCTGCGGTAGAAGACGTGACAACCTCCTTTGAAGAACTGATGGGACGTGCCTGATGCATATTGATTTTGAACGCGGTGTTTCTGATTCCCGCTCCTACGAACCCCAGGGTCTGGGGCTGGTTCCCATGGTTGTCGAGCAAAGCGGCCGCGGAGAGCGTGCGTATGACATTTACTCGCGCCTGCTCAAGGAACGCGTCATTTTCCTAGTTGGGCCAGTGAACGACTCAACAGCCAACCTGGTGGTTGCGCAAATGCTGTTTCTGGAGTCGGAAAATCCCGATAAGGATATTTATTTCTACATCAACTCGCCGGGTGGTTCGGTTTCAGCTGGCATGGCGATCTACGACACCATGCAGTTCATCAAGCCGGACGTGTCCACGCTTTGCATCGGCCAGGCGGCCAGCATGGGAGCCTTCCTGCTGACGGCGGGCGCCAAGGGGAAACGCTATTGTTTGCCGAATTCGCGGGTGATGATTCATCAGCCGTTGGGTGGGTTTCAAGGGCAAGCGTCGGACATCGCGATTCATGCCAAGGAAATTCTTTACCTGAAAGCCCGTCTCAACGACATGCTGGTTAAACATTCGGGACAAAGTCTGGAGGCGATCGAACGCGATACCGATCGCGATAATTTCATGAGTGCAGATGACGCTGTAAATTACGGTCTGATTGACAAAGTGTTAACGACTCGTATCGAAGCAAGTGCTAAATAAAGGAACAGGCATGGTAGACAAAGGCTCAAGCGACAAACTTCTTTACTGCTCCTTTTGCGGCAAAAGCCAGCACGAGGTGCGCAAGCTGATTGCTGGGCCGTCGGTGTTCATTTGCGACGAATGCGTCGAGTTGTGTAACGACATTATCCGCGAGGAAATCCAGCAAGCCGATAACCAGAAGGGCGGCGCAAGCTCCGATTTGCCGACGCCACATGAAATCAGCAGCATTCTTGACCAATACGTGATCGGTCAAAGCCAGGCTAAAAAATCGCTGGCCGTCGCGGTTTACAACCACTACAAACGTCTGCGCAGCAATTCGGGCAGCGGCGATGTTGAACTGGCCAAGAGCAATATTCTGCTGATTGGACCGACGGGTTCGGGCAAAACCTTGCTGGCACAAACACTGGCACGGCTGCTGAATGTGCCGTTTGTGATTGCGGATGCCACCACCCTGACCGAAGCCGGTTATGTGGGTGAGGACGTCGAGAACATCATCCAGAAACTGCTGCAAAAGTGCGATTACGATGTGGACAAGGCCAAGCAGGGTATTGTTTACATTGATGAAATCGACAAGATTTCGCGCAAGTCCGATAACCCGTCAATCACGCGGGACGTGTCGGGTGAGGGCGTGCAACAGGCCTTGCTCAAGCTGATCGAAGGCACTACGGCTTCGGTGCCGCCGCAAGGAGGGCGCAAGCACCCGAATCAGGAGTTTGTTCAGGTCGATACCAGCAATATCCTGTTCATCTGCGGCGGTGCATTCAGTGGGCTGGAAAAGGTCATCCGCGGCCGCACCGAAAAGGGCGGCATCGGCTTTGGCGCGCAGGTCAAAAACGTCGATGACACCAAGCGTGACGTGGAGCTGTTGCATCAAGTCGAACCCGAAGACCTCATCAAATATGGCCTGATTCCCGAATTTGTCGGTCGTCTGCCGGTCGTGACCACGCTCGATGAACTTGACGAGTCTGCGCTGGTGCAAATTCTGACCGAGCCGAAGAACGCGCTGACCAAGCAGTTTGCCAAACTGTTCAAGATGGAAGGCGTGGATCTCGAGTTTCGTGAGGAGGCGCTCAATGCGATTGCCAAACGTGCGCTGGCGCGGAGAACCGGTGCGCGTGGGCTGCGCTCCATCATTGAACATGCCTTGCTCGACACCATGTATGACTTGCCCTCGCTAAAAGGCGTCAGCAAGGTGGTAGTTGATCAAGGCCTGATTAACGGCGAGGGCAAGCCCTTGCTGATTTATTCCGAGCAAGGCGAGCAGCCGTTGGCTGCTGGCGCCTGATTCTGATGTGAGCCGACTTGGGTAGCCGGCTCACTTGAAATACGAACTATGCCCCCCAGCTAGGGAAGTGCGTGGTTTATCGCCACGCATCCTTTCCTCAACCCTGACCAGGAAATTATGATGAGCGACAACGTATCCGAGGAACAGATAGATT
>JAAPAA010000282.1 GCA_012274165.1 Thiobacillaceae bacterium | reverse complement strand
GTATATGGGAGCATCAAAAGGGCACCCGCTGAAGCTCCAGATTGAGATGGTGCCCGTACCGTCGTGGGGAAAGAGCCTCCGCAACAGTATCCCGAAGAGCCGCTGGAACAAGATCAAAGAGGGGGTTCACGACCAGAACGGTCGAAAATGCCAAATCTGCGGTTCACCTAACAAGCTTCATTGTCACGAGCTTTGGGAGTTTGGCGACAGATCAAAGACGCAGCGCCTTGTCGGCCTCGGTACTGTGTGCCATATGTGCCACCATGCGACGCACATAGGGCGGTCCAAACAGTTGGCGTCACACGGCGAACTCGATATTGAAGCAGTCGTTAAGCACTTCCTCAAAGTTAACGAATGCACCTTCGCGACCTTCTCGAAGCATGAATCGGAGGCCTTGGCGATCTGGGATGGCCGGTCTCAGCATGTGTGGAACATTGATTTTGGTGCCTACGCATCCATAGTTGCGGAATATGCCGCCTCCAGATGCCCGACATCGGTTATCGCATCAAGCAAGCGCATCATTTACATTGGCGAGACATGTGACCAGAGTCTCTTCAGTCTGGCATCGCTGCGCGGCCCCATCGCTATCACCGGATCGTTCAAGACCCCGTTGGTGCGGCCTGAAGTGGGGGGCGCGCTCGCGCGGGACGGCCTCGCGGTGGCCCTGGGTGCGGTGACGGCAGGCATAGGTGCGCTGGTACCGCTGCTCGACTTTGGCAAGGACAAAAACAGCAACTGCACCGCGCTCATGAGCCACGCCAAATCGGATGCGGGCGTGAAAGCGAGCGACATGGCGCCGCGTGTCGGCAAATGATAGTCCGACACTCAATATGGAACTCGATCAGAAGAGCGACATCGTTTTTCGCGTATCAATCGGCAAAAATAACGAGTGGGATGTCAACGAATAAAAGCTTCGACAAACCGCTGACATCGTTCGACACCGAAAGCGCAAGCCTTAGCCAGCATATCCATTTGAGCGCGCGGGGTACCAGGCAACAATTTTGCAACCACGAGATGGTCTCCGTTCGCTAACGTACAGACCGTCGTTGGCTCTCTGCGTAACCTTTGAATCGCGACATTGGGCTTCGATTGGTCGGGCTTGCATCTCAATGGCGTGGCGCGCGAACTTGCGCATTGTTTCAAGGAATGCCGATCATTTCGGCAGATTTGTTTTGTTCGTACCATTAGGAGAATCATATGGAAACCATCGTGCGCGGCAACACTCCCCCGAGTTCTGGAATGTCGAATAACACCGAAGGCACGTTAAACAAGGCATCTTCGAGCGCGCACGCGGTTGTCAATTCAATTGCCGGGGCAGCAGACGAGGCGGTAGGCAAAGCCAAGCCCGCGATCGACAAAGTCGTAATAATGGCTCACGAGGCGGGGGACAAGGCGGCTGGCGCTGCCGCTCCAACGACCGACTGGCTGAACGAAAAGTGCGAAAGCAGTAACGCCACGCAGAAACAACTGGTTGCGGATACGCGCAGTTATGTTTCTGCGAACCCACTGAAGGCAGTCGGAATTGCCGTGGTTGCGGGTTTTCTGCTTAGCCGTATTGTCCGTCGATGAGCTCGCGTCGGGGCTCGGTACCCTAGAGTCGACCATGGACAGGTCACCTGAGCACTCCAACGCTTCCACGCCGTCGCTTGTGGCGGCCATCCACTCGCTCATCGATTCCGTGCGCGGCTGGCTGGACAATTTCCTTGACCTCGTCGTCCTGGAAGGTAAGAAGGCCGGCATCGGACTCGCGCTGATGCTCGGATTCGGTGTCGGCGCGGCCGTTCTGTTGATTACTGGATGGCTTGCGCTGGTCGCCTGCGCGGTCATAGCCTTGGTGGAAAACGATATTCTCGGCTGGGCTTGGTCGCTGTTGCTTGCCGCGCTGCTAAATGTCGCTGGTGCCGGCGGCCTCGTATTCCTCGCCATCAAGCGCAGCCAGGATCTCCTGTTTAGTGCAACGCGGCGCCAGCTCGGCTTGAAGCCCGTGTCCAGACCGAGCCATGAGTAACGCACCGGCGGAACTGGAACTTGCGGAGGCGCGCGTTGCCGCCTCCACGGCGAGCGTCGTTGCGCAGGGTCAGGCGTTGAAGTTAAAGGTGCGCCGGCTGGCGACGTCGCCCTACGTGATCGGCGGGCTGGTCACCGTCACCGCCGCCGCGGCCGCGGCGTACTTTGCCGTTAGGCGCAGCGCGAAGCCGCGAGCGCGGTCCTCCCGCCCCGCGGCTGACGGAAACTTTATGAGCGTGCTGAAAACAGCCCAGATGTTGCTGCCATTGCTCGGCGCGCTCGGCGCCACCACGGCGGCTCTTAAACGAAACCAACACGCGGTTCCGCGTGTCATACCGAAGCCGGAGAGTGCTGCGCAGAAGCAGACGGCCGTGGAGCCGAGGGCGGCGCTGCCGCAGGGAAACTGGCTAAGCCAACAATGGAAGATGATCAAGGCGGCCGTCAAAGCCTGGGTGGATGACTACGCCCCGAGCATGGGCGCCGCTCTTTCCTACTACACGCTTTTCTCGCTCGCTCCGCTGCTCATCATCGTGATCGCGGTGGCGGGAATGGTGTTCGGGCAGGAAGCGGCGCAAGGAGAGATCGTCGCGCAGTTGCGCGGAATAATGGGTGAGGAAGGCGCGGTCGCTGTGGAAGGAATGCTCAAAGCCGCGCGCGAACCGACCAGGGGCGTGGTCGCGACCATTGTCGGCATCGCCATCTTGCTGCTCGGCGCGACCGCAATCTTCGGAGAGCTGCAAAGCGCGCTGGACCGTATCTGGCGCGTGCCGGCGCCGAAGGAGGAGTCGGGCATCTGGCACCTGTTACGCACGCGCCTGCTGTCGTTCGGGCTCGTGTTCGGACTGGGCTTCCTGCTAGTCGTATCGCTCGTCGTGAGCGCGGCGCTCGCAGCCTTGGGCAAGTGGTGGGGCGGCTGGTTCCAAGGCTGGGATGTGCTCCTCGAGATCCTCAACTTCGCGGTCTCGTTCGGCATCTTCACACTGCTTTTTGCGATGATCTACAAAATCATGCCGCGCGCAAACATCTCCTGGCGCGACGTCTGGACCGGTGCCGCGGTGACGGCGCTGCTGTTTACCATCGGAAAAGTGCTGATCGGCTTGTATCTGGGCAAAAGCAGCCTGGCGTCCGGATTCGGTGCGGCGGGCTCGCTCGTGGTGCTGATTGCATGGGTCTACTACTCCGCGCAGATTTTCCTGTTCGGCGCGGAATACACCTGGGTCTACGCCAACCGGCATGGATCGCGCGTACAGACGCCTGCACCGGGCGACAAGCCTGCGGTGCCGAGCCACCAGGCGGGATGAGCGATGCGGTAGAGCTGGCTCGGTTAGTTAGGACAGAGTCCCGCGTTTGATAAGTGGATTCCCTGCGGTGGTGGTTTGCACGCGGGCCGTGGGCCAACCGCCAAAGCGGTCAAGGTGCCGGCTGGCCCCCATCTGTGCGCAGCGAAACTGGAGTCCGTTTGTACGGGGTACCGTGTCCGTCGCATATGTCTTCACGATGGGCTACGTGTTGCTATACCTAGGCGTCTTTCAGGTGTGTGCAAATGTTGGTTGCAAGCTTGGGTAACGGCGGGTCAAGCCTCAAATTGTTGCGAGCGGACCTCTGAGGTTTCGCGAGGAAGGGCAAGTAGGAAGCGAACGCGCCAAGGAATACGGTCTCCGAAACGCGTATGCCGGCTTCACGGGCGTGTTCGCTAGCGATTGATTGGCTTCGCGATCCTGATGGGCATGGGGATCATGATCTCGGTCGCCAACAGCGGGTCCAACGAAAATATCCAGATCGACCGGAAATAAGCGGCAAGCGCCGTAGGTGCGTAAACCGCGGGTTCAGCGCTCGACCTGCCGCTGCACCGGTGCGCCGACATCCTTCGGCGTTCCCGCCGCGATGACGAGGTAGCGGCGCTGCTCCTTCGCGTCCGGTCCAACCACTTGGCGGATCTGCCCGATGGCGTTCGCGATCGCGGTTCCGGCGGGGCTGCTCATCATGGGAGCCAGCACATCGAGCGGCCCTTGCCCTTCGGGATTGTTCGCGAGGGCGAGGACATAGGGTTTTTTCGGCTCGAGCCCGGTCGCCGCGGCCTGCAGCACTTGCACCGCGCCCTGGTCGAACAGCGAGATGCGCGTGGCGGGCTTGCCGTCGCTCCCCGCGAGCGTGAGCTGCACGACCTGGCCGATGGAATCCCGCGAGACAAGATTCGCCAATCCGTCGCCCTGCGGGACGGCATCGGGCACGTACACAACGCCTTGCGGCGCGTGGCCCACCGGAATGGTCGCGACGACCTTGTTCTCCAGCGTATCGATCGCGGCGGCAGCGTCCGCGTTCTCGATTCCGACGTAGATGCGCGTTCCGTCGCCCGAAGGCCACAGCCCGTGCGGCAGGTCGCCGGTCGGGATCTCGGCCACCTGCTCGAAATCGTCCGTGCGGAAGACCTTGACCACGTTGAGCCCTCCCACCGTGACGTAGGCGAATTGCCCGCGTTCGTTGCGAACGATGTTGACGTGGTTGGTGATCGGGCCGGTGTCGATCACCTTGAGGACCCGGAACGGCGCCTTCGCGTCGAACACCATGGTCTTGCCGACGTCCTTGAACGTGAGCCAGACCTGCTTGCCGTCGGGAGTCGCCGCGATGTCCGGGCAGAACGGGCTCACCTGCTTCACGTGCCCGACCACCTTGTGGCTCGCGGTCGATATCGCTTCCGTCTCGGGCGTGAAGCTCGAGCAGACGTAGCCGTACTTGCCGTCCGGGGAGAAGATCGTCATTCCCGGCCCGTTCGGCACCTTGATCCGGAGTTTCTCGGCATAGGTCTTGCCGTCGAGCACCTGGATGTAGTCCTCGCCGCGGACGCTCACCCAGACCTCGCGCCCGTCGGGCGTAAAGAACGCTTCGTGAGGGGATCTGCCGACATAGGCCACGTGCTTGACCGCGTTGGTCGCCGTGTCGATGAAGGTGACCGAGTTCGAGCCGATCGAGATGACCGCGAGCGTGCGGTGATCGGGCGAGAAGCCCATGCCATGCACGAGGAGCTGTCCCTTGTAGAGCGGGCTCAGGTTCCCGGGCGTGGGATCGCCCAGCTTGATCACGCCGAGCAGCTTGTTGTCCGACGGGTCGATGACCGAGACGGTATTCGAGAACTGGTCCCCCGTGTAGAACCGGTCCCGCGAGCTGATCGCGATGTCGGGCTTCCGCGCGGCGTAGGGCGCCTGGCCGGCATGGGCCGATAGCATCATCGACAGCAGGGCGAGCGCGGCGATTCCGGCTTTCATCGGGGTCTCCTCAATGCGGGGCGGATCCTGGGCGGGATGGAAGGCGCCGCAGTTCCCGGCGCATCACTTCGATTTCCTGCTGCTGCTCGACGATGATGCCCTGGGCCAATCGGCGCAGCACCGGGTCGCGGCCGAACTGCAATTCCACTTTCGCCATGTCGATCGCGCCCTGGTGGTGGGGAATCATCATCGCCGCGAAATCGCGGTCCGGATCGCCGCTGTGCGCGATCGACATGTCCTTATCCATGCGGCTCATCGACTCGCCCATCATCTGCTCGAAAGTCTGCGCCTCGCCGGAAGGGGCCGGCGCGGACCCGGCGTGATGGTGCGTCATCTGCGCATTCGCCGAAGCCGAGAGGAAAAGCACGGTCGCCAATAGCGAGAGAAAACGATCGGGTGTTGCCATGGAAGGGGCTCGATGGGAAGGGGGAGGACGTACATGGCATTCAACAACTTGCCCCACGGAATATTCCTTGCTCACGCCAGCGCGCGTCGACGGGGGGACGCAACGGCGCTCAGGAGGTCTTCACCGCCAGGATGTTGGTCACCGACTTCACGCCGGCGACGGCCCTCGCAATGGCCACGGCGCGCGCGATCTGGTCGCTCGCGGGCGCGGTTCCGTTGAGGGTCACAACCGCGTCCGTGGTGTCCACCGTGAGCTCCATGTCCTTCAGGGCGGGATCGGCTGCGATGGCGCTCTTCACCTTGGCATTGATGGTCTCGTCGTCCGGGGATTGGGTGAGCGTGCCGTTGGGCGCCGGCAGAGGCGCCACCGGAGGCAGCTGGGCGTAAACCGAGGCCGCGGCGGTAAAGGCCAACAGAGCCGCTGCGATGAGCGAGGGCGCTCTCTTGCGAGGCGCCCGGACGCCCTCGTAGCCGCCGGCGATGATCGTTGTCATGTCCCATTCCTCGGGTAGTGTGTGGATCCGAGGGTAGGCGCATGCGGGCAATCCGTATGTGCGGCAGGGCACGGACTTTCGGCGGCTACTCCTTCGCGACGTGCCACGCGTTGTTGAGGAAACCGTCGCCAGTCTTGTCGCCGGGCTTCTGGTCCTTCGACCAGGCGTAGAGCGGCTTGCCCTTGTAAGCCCACTGCTTCGAGCCGTCGTTGCGCGTGACAACCGACCAATCGCCGGTTGCCGTCGCATCGGCAGGCGCAGCCAACGGGGGCCAGTTCGTCGCGCATGGGCCATTGCAGACGCTCTTGCCGCTGCCGGTGGCATCCCGGTCGAACGTGTAGAGCGTCATTCCGGCGGAGTTGGTGAGGACGCCGTCGGCCATCTTGGCTGGTGCGGCGGACATCGTCTGGCAGGCGGAGAGCGCCAGGACTGCGACAAGCGCGGCAAAGCTGTGTCTGACATAAGCCATTGTTTGCATCTCCTATGGAGTGGTTCGAATTGGACGACACCCCGCAAACATTGCTGGACCGGAAGCTATTCCCTGGTCGCATTCCGCTCCGGCAACCGCGGCGGCGCGTCGGCAAATGGACGATTGCGTGACATACCATCCGTTGGTACGCAAGCACACAGACTGCACACGCGTCGACGCATATTCTGGAGGCTGGGAATCTGGCCTTATCGGAGGTGCGTCATGAAATGGGCGGGGATGTATTTTGTCGGGTTCGTCATCCTGATCGGCGGTATTCTCGCCGCACTCTGGAAACTGGGCGTTCTGCAGCACATCGAGACAACCTGGATAGTGATTGGCGTCGCAATCCTGTTGGGCATGGGGATCATGGCCTCGGTCGCCAACAGCGGGTCCAAGGAAAATATCCAGATCGACCGGAAGTAAGCGGCAAGCTGCTTGCGCCCCACGATTGCTCGAGATTGTGTTCTGCTATCCGGAGTGGCCCGCGAATCGGGTCGCCGATCGGCGGCTTACGTGCATGGAGGATCGCAATGAACGGTGTGATGCTAG
>JAAPAA010000281.1 GCA_012274165.1 Thiobacillaceae bacterium | reverse complement strand
CCGTCTCCAGCGAGAAGACCTGAACCTTGACGACTGGCAGCGAGGTGTAGTCCTTCTTCTTGCCCGTGATGCTCTTGATCACGGTGGTGTCGTCATCCCAGTTGCGCGAGAGCAGCTCTTTGAGGTCGGCTTGAAGGGTGGACCTGCGTGCATAGCCTTCGTACGACACCTCCAGCTCGATCAGCTTCATGAACAGTTGGCGTGGCAGTTCATGATCAGCGCAGAGCCTGCCGATCAAGCTGGCTTCGTCAGTGCTGAAAATGAAGTCGTCGTTGGCTGCCCACTGGGCGTCCTGGCCCATGGCTTCACGGTAAATCCGGGGAACCGAGTCGTCCCAATCGGGCTCGTTCGGGTCTTGCCGCCATTCGATGCGGATTTGCTCCAGCTCGGCGTGGGTGATCAGTTCGTAGGGTGTGCCCGGGTTGCTCTCGTTCACCAGGCGCTGGTTCTCCAGCAGCTGCTGCAGAAGCTCCTTTCGGAATTCCAGGCGGTATGGCCCCAGCACGTGCTTTTCTTCGACTGGCACGCCCTTCTTGTCCATCTTCACCTTGATGGTGATCGACCCATCGCGCCGGCGTGCGCTGCGAAATTCCTTCTTCTTCGCCGGGTCAGTGGTGTCGTAGAGCTTGTTCCGGAAATCACGCAGCGGGATCATCCAGGTGTGGCCGGTCTCGATCAGGCCGTCCATGGCGCGGTCCTTGGTGACCACCGTGCATACCCAGCAACCAAAGCGCGAGTTGCCACAGGACGGCGTGGTGGTGTCGATCACAAGCGGGCACTCACCGGCGTTGGAGTCCTTGTACAGGTCAAACAACGCCTGATGGGTGCCACCCCAAGGCGCTGGCCCGGAGAACAGGTATTCCCAGACATCGTCGGCAGACCACTCGTCGATCGGCGTGAACACAAACGCATTGGGAAGGCTGGTGTGGCGGGCCAGACGCGACCCTTCGATGCGATGCTTGCGCATCACCTGGGCACGCGACGAGCTTTCCTGGGTGCGTGAGCCGAGAACCACCACCACTTCGCCGTAGGCCGCCACCTTGTCGGTGATGAACTCGCTGACCGGGTCGATCTTCATGCGCTCGGTGCACCAACGGAACTGCTTGGTCGGTGCCGGGTAGCCCTTGCCGATCAGGCTAACCCAGAAGGTCTTGTCGACCAGGGGCGTGACGGGCTGCGCCACCTCAAGCGGGATTTCCTGCTCCTTGGCGGCCTTGCGCATGTTGTCGAGCGCGTCGCGGATGAGGTTGACTACCAGCGGGGTCTCGACCAGCGTGTCGGACGAGACCACGAAGACCGGCTTGCTGCGCTGCTCGGGCGAGAGTTCGGCAAGTGCCTCAAATACCAGGCGAGTGACGGCAGTGGAGTCCTTGCCGCCGCTGAAGCCAATGACCCAGGGCCGGTTGTCTGACAAGTAGATTTCGCGGATGTCAGCCCGCGAGAGGGGAAGGTGTTGCATTTCGGTTTAGATGCTTGGTCTTGAGTGGGTGGTGGTCGACCTGCCGGTCTTAGCGCTGCGCTTGGGCTTCCAGCGCTTCGTCTTCAGGCGTCAGCTTCAGGCCGATGGTCTGCTTGATGTGGTTGGCTGATAGCTGCACGCTGGTCGACGCCTTGCTGATCCGGCCATGCACCATCGCCCGGCCCTCCCACAGGTCAGCGTTGCTGCGCGACCAGTCCACGCCGCGCAAGGCCTTCAGCCGCACGCGCCAGTTCTTGGGCTGCGCCGCCAGCAAGGCCGCCCCGGCCAGCCCCATGGCATGCAGGGTCACGCCGTGCGCATGCACGAACTCTTGCCTCAGCTCGGCCGTTGAAATCTCCCGAGCCCGAGCGCGTCCCCAATCCGGAATCTGTTCGCCAACGGCCTCCCAGAACTCTTTCGCAAGCATCTTCTCTTCAGTGGTGATCAGGGCCTTTGGCTGCTTCTGCAGCAGGGCGCGGCTGGCGTGCTTGATGCCGCTGAGGGTGAAGAGCTTGGTCGACCGGTTCGAAATCGTTGACTTCTCCATCTCGGTGAGACCCTTGAAGGTGAGGCAGTTGCCCGCCAGGAACCGCGCAAGGTCAGAGCCGGAGTCGCGGTGGTCGTACAGCGTCGACAGCGAGTAGCTGGGACGAACCGCGTACTTGTTCAGGTCAGCGAACATTTGCTGGCTACGTTTCAGGCCCTCATCAACGAAGAAGAGAACAGGCACGTTGTCTTGACCCAGTTCAGGACGTTGCTTGATCGCCTCCTCGATCGCTGCGCGCCGGTGCTGCCCGTCGTTGATGAGGATGCTGGCGTCCATGGGGATCTGCAGAAGGCCCAGGGAAGACTGGCGAGTGTCATCAAGTGGCTGAAACTGGACAGGGCCACTGACCGAGGCAGTCAGCGCGGAAAGGATGTAGCTGTCCGGATGGGTGACAAGGTACTCGGCGATCTCAGGAACGCGGGCGCGGTTGAGGGTCCTCTGCGCTCGCATCTCCGGCGGCACCTCGTCACCGTCAAACACGAACAGCCGGGGGGCCAGCCGAAGCGGGCACATTGCTATGTAAAACGGGCGCCCAGCTTGGACACCTTGGACCGCGGGGAACGTGTGGAAGTACCCTTGTTGTTCCATCAACGACCTTCCAGAGCCGTAAAGGAAGTCACTTTATCACTTCCTTTCAGCCAGTGGAAGTGAATAGGGCATGCGCGTGGTGCAAGCTCACCAACCTGTGCGCGACACTCCTTTTGCTGTGGCGGCTGCCAGACGGAGAGAGGGACCATGATGTGAGTGCCGTGTGCTACCGGCGTCTCACCGATTGACGCAGTGGCGCATGGAGGGGCTGGCAGTAAGTGGTCGGCCCTGCAATAGCCCCAGAACCCGCATGGATCCTAGCGATTCGGGGTGAACGCCGATGGTCAGAACTCCCAGGACCAATTCCAATGGATATCGGTTTCTGGGAGTTCTGGAGTCCCCACCGATGGCCACCGACGACTTCTTCCGCGCCCGTCTGGACACGATGATCGATCTGCGCCACCCGATGGCGGTGCTGGCCAGGAAGATGCCCTGGCCGGAGATCGAGGCGGCACTCGCGCCGGCCCTGGCGCACCGAGACCGCAAGGGGCGCCTGGTCGAAGGCGCTGACTTGTTTGGCATCACTGCGCAGTTGGCCGGTGGCGGCCTGAGTAACGCGGGCCGCCCGCGGCTGCCGATCCGCTTGATGGTCGCGCTGCTGTACCTCAAGCACGCCTTCGACCTGAGCGACGAACAACTCGTCGCGCGCTGGAGCGAGAACGTGGTCTGGCAGTTCTTCAGCGGCATGGACTACTACCAGCACAAGCTGCCCTGCGACGCCACGCAGATCGGTCGCTTCCGCCGCGTGCTGGGCGAGGCCGGCGTGGAGCAACTGCTCAAGACCACCATCGAAGCGGCGGTGGCGATCAAGGCCGTCAAGCCGGAGGAGTTCGAGCGCGTGATCGTGGACAGCACGGTTCAGGAGAAGGCCATCGCCCACCCCACCGACAGCCGCCTGCTGGAAGTGGCACGCGAGAAGATCGTCCGGCTGGCCAAGCGTGCCGGTCTCAAGCCGAAGCTCACCCACGAGCGCGAGGGCAAGACCCTTCGCCGCAAGGCCGCGGGCTACGCGCACGCCAAGCAATTCAAGCGGTTGAAGCGCACGCTGCGGCGCCAGCGCACGATCCTGGGCAGCCTGCTGCGCGAGGTGCGCCGCAAGATGGGCGGTCTGGCCGAGCACACGCGCCAGCAACTGAACGTCTGGCTGGAGCGCGCCGAGCGCATCCACGCCCAGCGCCCGCACGACAAGAACAAGCTGTATGCCCTGCACGCACCGGAGGCCGAATGCATCAGCAAAGGCAAGGCCAGGAAGCCCTACGAGTTCGGCGTCAAGGTCAGCCTGGCCGTCACGCACAAGCAGGGCCTGATGGTGGGCGCGCGCAGCTTCACCGGCAACCCGTACGACGGGCACACGCTGGCGGCGCAACTGGAACAGACGAACACGCTGCTACAGGACATCGGCACCAAGCCCACCACGGCCATCGTTGACCTGGGCTACCGGGGCGTGGACGCGGACTGCGCGCCAGTGCAGGTGATCCACCGCGGCAAGTACAAGTCGCTGACGGCCACGCAGCGCACCTGGCTCAAGCGCCGACAGGCGATCGAACCCGCCATCGGACATGCCAAGGCCGATCACCGCATGGACCGCTGCTGGCTCAAGGGTAGCGAGGGTGACGCGCCGCACGCCGTGCTGTGCGCAGCTGGATTCAACATCCGCTGGCTGCTGCGGGCCATCGCTCGCCAGGCCGCGAAGGCCATTTCCTTGGCCCTCAGTCTTGTGACGCTGTATGCCGGATTTGCCGTGCTGGTGGTGGCGCGAACCTTGACGACGCCCACTGCGGGTAGCGCCATCGGCTGCGATGCATAGAGGCTGCACCAGCGTCGCCTGCCTCAGGATCAATACCGAACCGGGCGCTTACGAAAAGCGATTTCGCAGGTCCGACTAAGTGGTCGCCATGCGACATCCAGCAATCCGCCTGTCCCTCCATGACCCGTCTGTCCAGGGACGCGCGCCATCGGCCGGTGGGTGGCCACCGCCTTCCGCTCGTGCACCGCTGCAGAAGAGGTCTCGGCGCGAACAATGGCTAAGCGATGACTCAGGAGGAGCT
>JAAPAA010000280.1 GCA_012274165.1 Thiobacillaceae bacterium | reverse complement strand
CGGAAGGTCGTAGAACAGACGCAGCAGCCGGTCCTGTTCCGCGGATTTCTCAATCAGTGCAACGTGTTCCTGCTGCGCGTGCAGCGCACGCTTTTCCTCCGTGATATTCCTTCCGATGCCGCGGTAGCCATTGAATTGGCCCGCCGCGTCGAACATCGGCTCACCACTGAGCGAACCAAAAGTCTGTTTGCCATCGTCGCCGATTCTGACGTATTCGAAGTCCCGGAACGGCTTGTGCGCCTCCAGGACGGCACGATGCTCCTCCCACGTGCCGTTTAGTGGAAACCGGTTGGGCTCCTCCCAGCGACGCTTGCCGAGCCGATTGGCGGAGCTTGTGCCCGAGTGCCGTGCGAAGCCGCTCGAAAGGAAACTCAGGCGAAGTTCCCGGTCCTGTTCCCAGTACCAGTCAGAAGACAGTTCGGTCAGCTTGCGGAAGCGCGCCTCGCCGTCCCGCAAGGCTTGTTCCCGTTGTTTCAAGGTTTCCAACAGCCCATTGAAGCCCTCGATCAGCTTGCCGACCTCGTCTTGCCGGGCGACGGGCAAGGCTCCCAGGGGTTGCTCTGAATTGGAGAATCTGGTCAGCGCCGTTGCGGCATCTGTCAGTGGCGAAAGTTGGCGCCTCAGTATCCACCAAGTCAGACCGCCGGCGAGGAAGGTGAGCAGCAGCGTGATCAGCAGAATGCGCCGTTGCAGCTCACGGATAGGCGCAAATGCTTCCCCAGTGGGCAGCGAGACAACAACGTGCCAACCTGACACAGGAATGACACTGCTAGAGGCCAATACTTCAATGCCACGTGCGTTGACGAAGAAGTCCGTGCTCTCGCTTCCTTCAAGACTGCGATCGAGCACCGGGCTAACGCCGCGGGCCGCGAGCTGCTCCATGATACGGTGCTTGTCGCTCGCGGTAACAATCAGCCGGTATTGCGGCGCGACCAGCTGAAAGCCTCCAGTCACACCATAGTTGCCATTTGGAATCACATCGAGAAAATTGGGTTTGCCCAGATTCACCACCCCGCTCAGAGCGCCGATCACTTTGCCCCGAGCATCACGAATGGGCACCGCCATAGTGAAGATTGGCATACCCAATGCCTTGCCTATAATCGGTTCGCCAATCGTCGATTTCGCTTCCTTGAGCACTACACGATTCCACTCCTTATCAATGTAATTGTTGCCCATGCGTCCCGCTGAAAGCGGCAGGTCGGCGATCGTTGTGCCAGCGGGGTCGAGAACGACCGCGCCCCCGTTGAACAGGAGGGTGAGAGCGGTTTGCTGGGCAAACTCCGATTGCAGGGAGGCCCCTTTTCGCATAAACGGTGCGAGCACTTTGGCAGCTTCATGCAGTGCTTGAAACCGAAGGTCCAGCTGGTTGTTGATTGCGGTTGCAACGATTCTTGCCGTTGATAGCTGCTGTTCACCTAAGCGGCGCGTCAGGTCCGCGCGCAATATCCATCGACCGTACAGGGACAGAGACCAGATGCCGATGACGAATACAGCAAGCGTGAGGAGGGTCACCCTCGTCTTGAGCGACTGCCACTGAAACATATTCAGGTTCACGCGGAGTGTCCCTATACCAGGTGATCGCCCAGGGTCACGCGTACTGATCGACCGGTGCTTCGGCGGCGTTCGTCCTTGCTTACACTGCTGGCGTTCGCCGCCGAAGCACCGGTCGACTGTGCATGGCCCCCGTTGCGGTAACGCGGGGAGCCACGGATAGGTTGGCATTGTACGACGGCCCTTGATCCGGGGGTGGGAACGCACCGTCCTTTCACCTGACCTTCAAGCTCGACGCCCTGGTGCCTGGCGCACCGGAAATGGATGAATAGTCCAAAAGGACTATTTACACCTTGCGGCGGCAGGACTAGCTTGATTGCAGGTCTTGGCCTGATGGGATGGATTGCATCTCGCAGTCAAAGGAAGACCGCCTAAACCCATCATTGGGCTCATGCACCGGGATTTCGGATGCTGGCAAGCGCATCCGTATGGCGCACCAGGAGCGGATGCAGATGGAACTTCGAAGTCAGCAAATTGACAATCGAGAGGTCCAAAACGAGCCGCCTCCCCAAAGTTCGGGGCAGCAACCGGACCCACGGCAAGCGCCACAACAGAACCAGCCAGGTGATAACCCCCCCGATGCGGCAATGCGGAATTGGCGGGCGGACAATCCCTGGTTCGACGTTGACAAACCCAGGATCGCGTTTGCGGTTCTCTACGCGAAGCAGCTAAGGCAGGAGCAGCCGAGTCTCTTGGGAAGGCCGTTCCTGGATGCGATTTCGTCAAGGATATTGGAGGTGTTTGGACCTTGGCAAGCAGGACAATAGAGTCGAAGCGGTTACGACCAAAGCCCCACGCGAATCGGCGAGGCTGGGCGGCCGATACTGGCCGATCGCGACGCTATGCGCCGTAATGCTGCAGCCGTTAGATGTAGCGCGCGATCAGGTCGACCTCGAGATTGACGCGGCTGCCGGGTTCGAGGGCCTTCAGGTTGGTCACCGTGAGGGTATGCGGAATCAGGTTGATTTCAAAATCCACGCCCTCCACGCGATTGACGGTGAGGCTGACGCCGTTGACGGTGATCGAACCCTTGCGTGCGATGTACTTGGCCAGATCCTGCGGCGCGCGTATGACGAGGAGGAAGCTTTCCCCGGCCGCTTCGAAGCGTTGCACCTCGCCCACGCCGTCGACGTGGCCCGACATCAGGTGCCCGCCGAGGCGATCCGACAGGCGCAGCGATTTCTCCAGGTTCACCTCGTTTTGCCGGTCCAGGCCCACCGTACAGTTGATGGTTTCCTGCGATACGTCCACTTCGAAGCGATCGCCGTGCAGAGCGATGACCGTGAGGCAGACGCCGTTCACGGCGATGCTGTCGCCCAGCGCCACGTCGGACAGGTCGAGCATGCCGGCGTCGATGGCAAGGCGCAGCCCCTGGTCGCGCGGCGCGGCCGCGGTGATCTTTCCGATCGAGGTGACGATGCCGGTAAACATCTTCAGTTCAGGACGCGCGCAAGGATGCGCACGTCGCCGCCTAGGGTCTGCACACCGGCGAATTGTACCAGCCGTTTCTGCGCCAGGTCCGTCAGTTCGGGCAGGCTGAACATGCCGCTTGCGCCGTCGCCGAGGATGCTGGGCGCGAGATAGACCAGCAGTTCGTCCGCCAGACCTTCGGCCAGCAGCGAGCCGTTCAGCTTGTAGCCGGCTTCGACGTGCACCTCGTTGAGTTCGCGCCGCGCGAGCTCGCGCATCAATTCAATCAATTCCACCTTGCCGCGCGCGTTCGGCAGCACCAGCACTTCGGCCCCCTTGTCCTGCAACGCGGCGATGGCGGCCTTGTCCTCGACTGCTGCGGCGACCAGCACCCGGCCGCTTTGCAGCAGCTTCGCCGACAGCGGCAATTGCAGCCGGCTGTCGACCACCACCTTGAGCGGCTGGCGCGCGGTCTCGACCTCGCGCACGTTCAACTGCGGGTCGTCGTCCCTGACGGTGCCGATGCCGGTGAGCACGGCACAGGCGCGCGCGCGCCGGGCATGGCCGTCGCGGCGTGCCTCCGGTCCGGTGATCCACCGGCTCTGGCCGTGGGCGGGCGCCGTCCTGCCGTCCAGGCT
>JAAPAA010000279.1 GCA_012274165.1 Thiobacillaceae bacterium | reverse complement strand
TGGTCAAGCAGTTCCTTGGGTATCTTCGGCAGCGCCGCACTCTTGGCCGCGATGGCCGCGTTCTTCAATTTCGTCTTGCTTGGCATAAATGGTCCCGTAGATCATATTTATGCCTCAAACACAAAATTCAGGACAGGCTCATCCAATCCGGCCCGGATCTTGGACACCAGCCCAGGAGACACCAGCCCAGGAGACACCAGTCGCGGTATGCGCGCCGCATTTTGCGCGATGGCCCCCTTCTGCTCGTAGCTGAGGGTCGGCCACACGGCACGCAATTCGGCAGAGATGTACCGCCCCCAACCCGTGGCATCACGGCGCCGTTGGCTGTATCCACGTCCACCAGCCAGTCGATTTTCGTCTTCCATCATCTCGCCTCAGTCACGCTCGGTCGCTAAGTACTGTCATGCTGGTAACTACCCTGCGTTTGGTTCAATGTCGGCGCCGTGCATCAGAAATCAAAAAGGACCAAAACCCTTCGCCGTGGGGCTCCCGGACCTCGGAAATCCACCTGAACGCCAGGTCATGAACAACGCCAAGCGCTCTTGCTTCCTCGACGTAGCTGTGTTTGGTCGTCACTTTCAGTATCGCGTCAGCCGTCCACACGTCATCCGGGCACACGGCGGACAGCTTGGCGTACCCATAGAACTTTCCATCCAGTTCTGCTGTGTAGGCCGCGATGTACATCCCCTCCCAGGGACCTGAAATCTTCTCCATACCCGAGGTACTATACATTCGGTTACAGATGTCAGTTTGTAGTTACTCTCTCTGGACTTGAGATTTCGTGACTTTTGGCCGATTCGTGGCTTCGGCGGCTACGAGTGCATCACCGAGTTCGAGCGGGAGACGCATTTCGGCCAGACCTGGGTGCTGATGCCGTGCGAGGGGATAGCGCCTGAGGCATTGCGGGGACCGCCGCTTCCCGGACGACCGGTCCAGTGTTTCCATGATCGAGATGGAATAAAAAGCGCGGGCGAACCCACCGGTACCAGCCCTTGGTCATGTCTGTGCCGGGTTTCCCCAACCTCGTCGGCAATGGAATCGTTGACCACCATCAAGTCACTTTTCTAACCCCGATCTAGATTGATTTAGTGACCCTTGAAGAAGCACTCTCACGATGGGAAGCGGTAGAGGAAGCACTCATCGTTGCCGAGCTTGATTTTCGGTATGCCGTCTACCTCTATTTGGTGCGCGGCGGCCCTGACCCCAGCGGATCCATGGCGGCCGAGGTCTATCAACTGCGGCTCGCGTCTGCTGCCGGGCTCGGCGAGATGCGCGCCGTGCTTGAGGAATACCGTCGCGCGATCCGCAACAGTGGATGAAGACCGGCTGTTGGCGGGCGGGCAGGAAGTGGATCGCGGCCGGGCAGGTGCCGGGAGCGCGGCGTTCTTTGCCGGCGCAGCTTAAGCGATTCTGGTTGGCTCTGGGACGCTGGTTCATGGGCCCATCAAGAACAACGGGCCGAAGAAGATGAGCAAGCCGATCACAGCGCCGCAAAGAGTCAAGACATTAAGACGCCGCTCAGAGACCGTCATCGTCGTCGGGCATCATCGTCTTCATGCCTCAGTGGACGACGCAGGGCCGTACCGCCGGGACCGCCAGTTCCCGGCCAACCATGGCGCGGGCGAACAGATAGTTGTTGCGCGCTCCGTCGCTCAGCTGGTCCAAATCGACGAGGCCCTTCGGATCGCAAGGAAATGAATAGCCACGCCCGCTGTTGAACAAGGATTGGAAGCGCAACTCGAACTGAGTCTGTGTGGAATCGATCATCTCGTTCTCCTCTGTGCGGTGAGGCACAGGTGGTCCGCAGCATCAACCGTGCCACCGATACGCAATCGGGTGCGGCAATGGATTCACCCAGCGGAATAGGGGAAAAGCCCGTGGAGGCAGCCCGTTTCTCTGGCTGCAACCTGTGGTGAATCCCCGGGGGTGGGGTCCAAGGTCATCGACGTGAACGGGGCGCCAGAGCGGCTCGTCCGGCCCCTAGGGGAATTGCCAGACTCTGCCGGGCGCGGGCACATGCTCGTCGTGCTCGCTCGGAAGATGTATGTCCCACGCGCGCGCGTCACCAAGGAACAGAACAATACCCGGTGGCGATGGCTTATCGCACTCGACTGCTCCAAACACCTTGGCCAACGTTTCTGCCGAGGGTGTGAAGTACATTGTGATTGGCCCTGCACCCAATTCACCGCGACGGAAGACGGCACATGAGTGGTCGGGCTTCTTACCAGCCTTGGCCGCTGCCTGCACCAATGCCGTCCACGCGCCTTCAATCTGCGCGGAAGATGCGCGCCGCGCTGATCCTGCCGCAGTCGGTATTGCTCCGCATGACATTCCCATTGATGAACAGCGGTTTGATCCGCAGTTTTCCCTCGCAACCCATTGGCGACCGTCGGCATCTGGGGGCGTCGACGAATCGACTCCATCGGCTTGGCCGTTGGCTACCTTGGATGGGTGCATGACTTGTCAACACACTTGAAAAGCGTCAGCTACCACTGGTGTCCACCGGTTGGAGAGTCCCGTGGGATCGAATATCAGAAGCACGGATTGACTTCTCCGTTCCCCCGTACCAGACGGCCGCGAATACCTGCAAGTGGCCGACCGCCGCCAGCCAGGCGGGGGTTCCGAGTGTCCGGTCAATATGCACTGCTGCCACCAATGCGCCAAGGTCAGCAATCGCACATGGAGCCGCCGGCCAACGTCGTTGATCGAATAGTCGCACCCGACCC
>JAAPAA010000027.1 GCA_012274165.1 Thiobacillaceae bacterium | reverse complement strand
TCTCGGTTTCCCCGACCCTCGACCGCGCCTCCAGACTAACGCCAGACATCCGTATACCATCCATATAGCATCCAATTGGATGGTATTAGATCACGTTCACACCCCCAAGGCAAGGGATTTGAGGACGGCCAGTCGATGGAGGCAGATCGTTGCGCTCACATTTGCAGGCGCAGGAGCGACGCCGAATGTTCGATCAGCTTCTCGACCAAAGGCCGTTGCCGCCATTCGATATTCGTTATCGCCTTCGACTGGGCGACATCTTGCTGAAAGATTTCGATCTGCCGCGCCGCGAAGGCGGTATCAGTGATGTTGAGATCGGCCTCGTCATTTAGCGGTGCGCGCGAGGCCCGCCGCATCGTTTCGGAGTCCATATGCTTGCCTGGTGTGATGGTCTTCACTTTGACACCGCGTTTGGCGGTGCGAGCTGCAGAACATCTGCGCTGATGCTTCGCCGCGTTTGGACAGTGATCGAGGAGCACATGCACTTTGACGCCTCCCCGCGAACAGCCTGCAGCCATTGTCATGCCGACTTGGTCGTTGGGATGTGCGCTAGCGCACGGACGACATCCGCCTCGGTCGCGATAAGATCATCAACAGGAGTCGGCTGACTACGACGCGGCCAAGTGGCGACTCAATACAGATGAAGACCGAATCTAACGAGGTTCCGACGTGACACGAGTCGTAGATGCGCAAGTGCGATTCGGTTACGGTAAGAACCTTCGTGCGATGCGGTCCTGCCTGTGCGCCGCGGGAACGGCCGCGCTGGTGTTCGCGCTCGCCGCGTGCGGTGAAATGGCTCATTTGCCGGTTACGGCTGGTACGGGACCATCGCCTGCGCTTCCGCCACCGCAGCACACGCTGATTCCGACCGTGAATATAGCGCCGGCGAGGGGCTGGCCGTCCGGAGCAATGCCGCAAGCGGCGCCCGGCACGAGCGTCCGCGCGTTTGCGCGGGACATGGATCATCCGCGCTGGCTCTATGTATTGCCCAACGGCGACGTGCTGGTCGCGGAAACCAATGCTCCTCCCAAGCCAGACGATGGCAACGGCATCAAGGGCTGGCTTATGCGCCTTGTGATGAAGCGGGCCGGCGCGGGCGTGCCCAGTGCCAACCGCATCACCCTTCTGCGCGATACCGATGGTGACGGGGTTGCGGAATTTCGCTCGGTGTTGATCGAAGGCGTGAACTCGCCATTCGGCATGGCATTGGTCGGCGACCAACTCTACGTAGCCGCTTCCGACGCCGTGCTGCGATATCCGTATGTTGCCGGTGCCACTCGGATAGCCGGGCCCGGCATCAAGGTGGTGGATCTGCCTGCCGGCACGATTAATCATCACTGGACCAAGAACCTCATCGCCAGTGCCGACGGAACCAAGCTCTATGTGACCGTGGGTTCGAATAGCAACGTTGCCGAACGTGGCATGGCGGTGGAAGTGGGGCGAGCCGCGATCTGGGAGGTCGACATCAAGAGCGGTGCGCACCGCATATTCGCCGGCGGCCTGCGCAACCCCAACGGTCTGGCGTGGGAGCCGCGCAGTGGTGCGTTGTGGACCGTCGTGAATGAGCGCGACGAACTCGGCAGCGATCTGGTACCGGACTACATGACCTCCGTACGCGACGGTAGCTTTTATGGCTGGCCTTACAGCTATTACGGGCAGCACGTCGACGAGCGCGTGGCGCCGCCGCGTCCCGACCTGGTGGCCAAGGCGATTGCGCCGGATTATGCGCTGGGCCCGCACACCGCCTCGCTTGGATTGGCGGCATCGGCGGGTAACACGTTGCCCGTGACCTATGCGGATGGCATGTTCGTCGGCCAGCACGGGTCGTGGAACCGCCGGCCTCACAGCGGCTACAAGGTGATTTTCGTGCCGTTCGAGAATGGGAAACCTTCCGGCGGGGCGCCCGTCGAAGTGTTGATCGGCTTCTTGAGCGACGACGGCGATGCCTTCGGGCGCCCGGTCGGTGTGGCCCTCGACAAGCAGGGTGCCTTGCTGGTGGCCGACGACGTCGGCAATGTGATCTGGCGCGTGACCTCGCGGCGCTGAGTGAGCATATTTTTGAAGGAAATCGAACATGAGCAAAGGCAAGACGACCAGCCACTCTCGCAAACGGAAGCAGGAAAGGAATTTGGCGCCGATGGGGGAGGCCGCGCCCGCCCACGGCGGCGAGCTGCACCAGATCGCCGGCGGAGAGCATCCGCCGCTGACCACGAACCAGGGCGTGGCGCTTTCCGACAATCAAAATTCGCTCAAGGCCAATGCTCGCGGTCCCGCGCTGCTGGAAGACTTCATCCTTCGCGAAAAGATCACCCATTTCGATCACGAGCGGATTCCGGAGCGTATCGTTCACGCGCGCGCGACCGGCGTGCACGGCTTCTTCGAGCTGACTGCCTCGCTGAAGCGATACACCACTGCCAGGATACTGACCGAGGTAGGTCAGAAGACGCCGGTATTCACGCGCATATCAACCGTCGCGGGCGGCGCGGGCTCGGTCGACACCCCACGTGACGTGCGCGGCTTTGCGGTGAAGTTCTACACCCGCGAAGGGAACTGGGACCTCGTCGGCAACAACATCCCGGTCTTCTTCATCCAGGACGCGATCAAATTTCCCGACCTCATCCATGCCGTGAAGATGGAGCCCGACCGTGGCTTTCCGCAATCGGCGACCGCGCACGACACATTCTGGGATTTTATTTCGCTTACGCCGGAGTCCATGCATATGGTGATGTGGATCATGTCCGATCGCACGATACCGCGTTCGTTGCGCATGATCGAAGGCTTCGGCGTGCACAGTTTCCGGCTGATCAACGACGCGGGCGAATCAACCTTTGTCAAATTCCACTGGCGTCCCAAGCTCGGCTTGCAGTCCACCATCTGGGATGAAGCCGTCAAGATCTCCGGCGCTGATCAGGACTTCCATCGCCGCGACATGTTCGATGCCATCGAAGCCGGCAACTTCCCCGAATGGGAATTCTCGGTCCAACTGTTCACGCAGAAGGAGGCGGACCAATTCCCGTTTGATCACCTGGACGCAACCAAGCTGATTCCGGAGGAGCTGGTGCCTTTGCGAGTGATCGGACGGATGGTGCTCGATCGCTGGCCGAACAACTTCTTCGCGGAAACAGAGCAGGTTGCGTACTGCCCTTCGCATGTCGTCCCGGGCATCGACTTCTCGAATGATCCGCTGTTGCAAGGCCGTTTGTTCTCTTACCTCGACACGCAGCTATCGCGCCTCGGATCGGCCAATTTCCACCAGATCCCGGTCAATGCCCCGAAGTGCCCGTTTGCCAATCACCAGCGTGACGGACATATGCAGATGGCGCAACCGACGGGTCGTGTGGCGTATGAGCCAAACTCCCTCTCGTCGACCTCGCCCCGTGAAACACCGGTAGATGGATTTCAGAGCGCCGCCGTAGCTGAAACCGGCGAGAAGGGCCGCATCCGGTCCGAGAGCTTTGCGGACCATTACAGCCAGGCGCGGCAATTCT
>JAAPAA010000278.1 GCA_012274165.1 Thiobacillaceae bacterium | reverse complement strand
TTCGGCAATGTCGCGGCGCTGGCCGGCATTTTCGACGTGCGGGTGCCCACCGGCGGCGACAACTGGACCGTCAACGTGGGCCAATACTGGAGCACGCCGGTCGAACCTTTCGCCAACCGCCATGCGCCCAGCATGCGTGCAGTCTATGACTTGGCCGACCTGGAAAGGTCGCAGTTCATTTACCAGACCGGGCAGAGCGGACTGGTCTTCAGCTCGCGCTATAGCGACATGGCGGACGCCTGGGCGGCGGTGCAGTACCGCCCGCTGCGCCTCAAGCCAGACCGCTGGGTGCACGAAGAAAAGCTGGTGCCTTAGGCCGACGCCCAAAGAAGAAGGCCCCCAGGTGCCTCTTGTCGGTTGAGTGCATCCACGGACTCCAGCCGGATCCTCGTCTTCCTTAGTCTCCCCTCTGGTCGCGCGCGGCCGCTTAGTCGTGCGCGTCGATTCAGACCAGTCCGCTTGGCCAGCCGATGGCAAAGTGGGCGAGTGCCGATTGGTCTTGCAGGTCCTTTGCCGGTCCCTTGCAGATCATCGCGGGATACCGGTGCCCTTTGGATTTCCTTGATCCGGACGCCCGTCTTCGTAACCTCCTGGCCTAAAAATTAAGCAAAAAATCTGCATGTCTGGCCCAAGTCTGTGGAAAAACACAAACAAATGTGCTGCTGGACGCGGATGCCTAGCTTAAGAGTGGTAGTAGGCAATCAGGGAAAACGTGACGTATTACGCGCGGTTGCTCGATTTCAAGTCATAAGCAAGGGTAAACCCTAGTATTGATGAAGTTACTCTTACTTATATTTGTGACATTCCGATACATTTAGCTGAGATCGGAACCGAGGCGGGACCAAGGACCCGCCAGTTCAACTCACCTGAAAGAGAGCACATCATGAAGAAGTTAGCACTTGCAGCCCTGACCAGCGCCATTATTGCGGCGCCCCTCGCCGTCCAAGCAGAATCGACGACCATCAATCCGGCGGCATCCGGTTCAACGGCAAGCGCCCACCTGGATTTCACGATCGTGGTTCCCCCTGTACTCTATTTGAGAATCGGCGCCGGCAGCGCCATCGGGCTCGCCAACAATACCAACGTGGACAGCCTCACGTTCAACGTTCCGGCTGCCAATCTGGGCGACGGTACGGTCATCGCTGCCGGTGCGGCAGACGGCGACTTGGGGAACGGCGCCGTTACCGTGCGCGTGTTCAGCAACTTCGGCACGAACGTCAACCTGAACTCTTCCGTGTCGGGGCAGCTGTTGAACGCCGCCGTCTCCGGTGACGTCATTCCCTGGTCGCAAATCGCCGTAGCTGGGGCTGCCCTTGCCTCGACGACGACCGGATACACGAACGGCGCGATCACGCATCCAGCCTTCAGCGCCACGTCCGGCGTTGGCACTCCCACCCTCCTCACGGCTGCCAGCAAGCTGGTGCGCCAGGAAGGCAAGTGGACGTTCACCTACAGCAACACCAACCCCGTGCCAGCGGGCACCTACGGCAGCAACACCGCTGGCAAGAACGGCAGAGTGACCTACACTGCTTCGCAGGTCTGACCTCGACGCACCATCCGCAATCCAGCTAGGGGGATCTCAGACCAGGTTGTGGGGGATCCCTCTAGCGCAATGGACCGGATGCGACGTGACGCGGTTGCGGCTTCCTGAAGTATTGGTGGACGTCAAACGAAATGACCCCGTTCTATCGAGCCCCGCTTGCACTGTTTCTCCTGGCAGCGGCCTTGCTGCCGCTGCCAGCGTATCCGTATCTTGTGACCATCACTGCGGGAACCAAGTCGATCTTCCTGCAGGTAGGTACGGGCACGATGACGGGCGGCACGTTCAACTCCGGTGGCACCCCGGGCAATAACGGCACGATCAATACTGTCACAGTGAATGTTCCGGCCGCCAGCCTGGGTGCCGGTACCCAGGCGATGACCACGAACAGTGCCGTGACGGCCAGCCCATGGGATGGATACGCTTTTTGCCCTGCGGTGCCATCGCAGGTGTACATCGGGGGCTTCTATCGCACTCCCGGCACTGGCGCCAACGCGACGCTCACGGCCACTTCTCCGGCCAGCCTGGTCAGCGGGGGAAACGCCATTTCCTTCAACACCATCTCCTGGGTGTCGGGCGGCAATGGTGACGCGACCCCGACCATACCCAGCGGCACGTTTGCGGCCGGGACGGCTCAGACCTTGCTGAGTATCGCCAGGAACAGCTGGTTTGAAAGCTGCCTGCAATTCAACTACGCAAATGCCACAGTGGTGCCGGCAGGAACGTTCACTGGACGCGTGACCTATACGCTGACGTCGCCGTGAGAAGAGAGCTCATTTGGGCGTTGACATTCCTGCTTGCTATCGCCAGTGCTACCCAAGCCTGCGCCACGACCGTGTCGCCTGTGGACGATAGCGGCACGATCGTCAGCCAGCCTGTCGTGCAGATGCGTTGGCGCATGCCAGCCCCAGGACGGGCTTCGGACAACACTGTCGAAACGCAGATTCGTGTGGCACTGCACCTGAACCTGGCGCGGTGGATCAATCAGCCTGTCCAGGTGTACATGTTGCTCGCGAGAGGGACAGGAAGCACGGTCCAGGCCCGATGGAGAACCCAAGGGCGGCTGGTGCCGGGCGTGTTGAGTTCAGGTGGGCGGACCCTGGTCTATCAAGGCGTGGTCTCCTCCGGAGTGCTGGAGGAAACAATCGACCTGTCGCTGGAGACCGATGGCCGGATGCTCGTGTACCCCCTGGCCCTGCAGTTCTATTTCGAGGTGGAGACCCAATGAATGAGCCGTCTGCCTGGATATGCCCGTGCCCATGGCCGCTTCGGGCCTTGATGGCCGCAACGACGCTCGGCAGTGCGCTACTTGCCTTGCCGGTCCGGGCTGAATTCGCGATCGCCATATCTCCGCCACGGTTTGAATTCGAGGCCAAACCAGGCCAAGTGGTTCGGCGCACCTTCGATGTCACCAGCTCCGCGGCACGCGCGGCAAAGCTTTCGGTGAAGACGGCTGACTGGAGCTATCGGCAGGACGGCTCGGTCATCTTCTCGGACGAACTCGCGCCTGACAGTTGCCGCCCATGGGTCGCCATCGAGCGACGCGAGCTCACGGCATCGCCGGGCAAGCCCTATCGATTCCGCTTCGAAGTGGC
>JAAPAA010000026.1 GCA_012274165.1 Thiobacillaceae bacterium | reverse complement strand
GGCGACAGCTCGTGCAGGACCGAGCCGTGATGCATGCACACTCGTACGGCCGGCAATTGGTGCTCGAGCCGCCAGATAGATGAACCGAGGGCTTGGAAGTCTTCATCCATGCACCGCACGCAGGCACGAAGCGGGTGCCTCGCCGGCAGCTTGGTACTGCGCAAGAACACAAACGGCTTGTTTGCGGACGGCTTTCCGCTACACCAGGCGATCCAGCGTTGGACGTCCGTCGCACCGATAAATCGGGCGTAAACGCCCAACACGGTGCGGCGATGGAGGATCTCGCTAGACGTGCCCAGGAGCCCTGCAGTAGCTTGCACAAAACGGTCCAGGTGACGAGGAATTTCTTTCAGCCCTGCTGCCGCCGGAAAACCGAACAGCCATTGCGACGTTACCGCGGAGGAAGCGTCCCCCCGGACGTGATGAATTCGAGCGGCGACCGAGTACAGCGTCTCGGTGTCGCCGACACTGGGCCAGAAGGTGATCACGCGGCCTCCTCAAGAGTCACTGGCCGCAGCGACAAATAGTGATGCTCCTGAAGCGCATCCTCACACACATCACTGTCATCCAGCTTCGCAACAGCAGACCTGACTGCCGAGATGAAGGAATCGCTCCCGCCGTAAAGTGCCTGAATGACAAGCAGCGCAGGCTCTAGGTCGGGCATCGCCGTCTTCATCCCGGGCATGAGCAATCGATGCGAACTGGCGTCACTCAGCACGTCATACAGCGCTCGCGTCCCTCCCGAGGCACAGGGACCTGACTCGAGCAGGTGCAGTCGTTGCCGAAACAGCTTGGCCCGAAGCTCGTGGCCGATCCAAGGCAGGTCTGCCTGCAACAGGTCGACGAGAAGCCGAGCCGACTTAAGATCACGTGCGTTGGGCGTACCCAGCGTGTTGGCAAGCTCGGGCGTCGTAGTCTCGGCTGGAGGCAAGGACAGGTCGTAGGGGGTGAATCTAAGGGTATCCAACCAGCATCCGTGTTTGGTACAGACGCGAACGCCTGGCAGATTGTGCGAGCGCAGCCAGGTGGTGGAGCCGGACCGATCAAAATGCTCAGACGCGCACGCACGGCAATACTGAGCATCGAATGGTCCAGCACCCAACATCGCCAGCCAGCCGTGCGAAACGCGCTGCGCCCCCGCTCCGATTGTCAAGCGTTCAACGCGCATGCGATCCCGAAAGAATAGATGCTTCAGAGAAAGGTCTGAAAAGCGGGCGAGCACCTGGTCACAGCTCAGATCAAGCACTGGCCCCACCCAGCGACACAGCATCGTCAACTGGCCCTCTTGGCTCTGGAAGGGAAGACTACCCAATAAGTCAGGGCAGATGTAGGAGAACAACTGCGGCAGGCCGCCAAAGCCAAGTCTGCGCGCAGTTCTCATCAGAAGACCCAACCCAGCCTCGTCGACAATCGGCTCGAGGAATAGGGAGCGCTTCAGGTGGTAAAGGTGCACCGTCACCCCTCAGCAGGTTTCGGCTTCAGACTGGCCGTAAATGACGCCACCGTCTTATCGGCAGCGGCATCCCACGACAGTTCACCCTTCTCGCGGGCTTCGTTGAGCTTTCTCAAAGCTAGCCTGAGCATCGCGAATTGTTCCTTCATAACTCCCGCGAACAATTTGCCATCAAGTGGCAGTCCATTCACGACTGCCATCTCCTGAGCTGCGACATACAGTGACGTCAGCACGCCGGGTATCCCGGCGGTGAGTTTCAGCAACGCCTTTCGAAGCTCGGGGGTCGGTACAGTCGGCTCCTTCTGCAGTTGGAAGCCGAACAGATAGTCAACCAGACCCTTGAAGAACGGGTCCTCCTCGTTCTGCGGCGCCAGCAGGGACAACACACCCCTACGGCTTGCCCGGCGTGAAACTTCGAAATTCCCCTGCAGCACCTTCAACGCGGCAGGCGTTCCCGAAAACAGAAGCGCGCAGCCCAATGTGTTCGCCAACCCAATGATCATCGCCGACACCTGGGCGCAAAGCGTTTTCGACCCTTCGCCGAGTCGCTGCACGTCGTCGATATGCAGCATGCCCACGTAATGCGAAGCGCATGCGCGGGCCAACACAATGCACTTCTCCTCCACGGACAGTCGGCCCCGTCCAATCTGAAATGCGTAGCTCGCCGCACCTTCGAGCCCGAGCGCCTTGTCCAAAGCAGTCGCGATGCTCAACAAGAAGCCCTTTGGTGAGGCTCCAATGGGCGCGTCGACACTGAGATAGACAACCTGCTTCTGATAGAACCTGCGGCCCCGGTATTCGGTGTGAACGATGACCATTGGCAGCAGCTTCAGTATCGAGCGGATGATTGTGGTCTTGCCCATGCCTGACCAGCCAAGCACCGTTAGCGCGTCCACTTGCAACGGCAAGGTAGACGCGTGCTGGATTGAGGCCAGGTCGATGGTGTTGAGTTGCTGCTGCGTCTGCACGCGAAAGGGAGGACGCCGGCTGTACGAATTACAAAGCATCGAGAAGCAGCGCATGAGCAGCAATGGGCTTTGAGGGCGCGGCAGGTTAATATCGCATAGGCTCGACAGCTCCATGAATGCGCCCGTTGAAGGCTGGTCCGAACGCGAGAAGTCCCCCGCGGGTTTGCGCGCCAATGCGTCAATCAACCCCTGCCCCATGACAACTTTTGGCAATGCCTCACAGAGCGGATTGCCCAAAGCGAAAGAAGGAAGACCTTCGGTGTTGTACACCGCATTTTGTTCAACTGTTTCTTCGATCATTTGTCACTCCTTGATAGGTTGTTCCACGCTTCGGCGAAATTGATTGAGCCAAACTGGCTACTTAGTTGAGTGCTGTCTGCAGGCGAGGACCCAGGCGCACTAGGCCGCTTTGGCAACGGCAGGCCCTCGGTAGCAGATCTCTCCGCCTCGCGATTAGCCCTCGTATCGGCCAGGTACTGGGACTTCGATTGACCGTCCCGTGCACGGGCCTGGGCGGTCATTTTTTGGGCTGCGTGCACGATGGAGCGGCAGTTGGCCGTCACCGACGTGTCAAAGTTCTCCGTCTTCTTCTGGTGCAACTGGCAATGGTCGGACTCATAGGCGACGTAGTCCTCGATGTCTTCCGCGGAGTAGGTGTCGTCGGCCATCCAGTCCGCCCGGAGTTCGGCGGGACGCAGGAACTGCTCGCCATTCATATGAATGAATGAGGTGCTTGGCGCGTCGGGGTTGCTGTAAAGGGTGGCTGGTTCTGACAGCAAGCCGCTTAAGGCCACATCCTCGTCGACCATCCAGTCACCCACCCACTGGTGGCTATCCAGCGCGATTCCCCCGCCACCGACCCTGCACGGGCGTCCCTCCAGAAGATGGGTGACCGCCGTCTCGTGAGGCAGGTACACGGGAGATCCGTGGAGATTCGGCAGCCCCCAATCCCACAGTCCGATGGGCCCAGGTTTGGCGTCGTCGGCGAGCGCGTCAGGCCGGACCATTTCCTCGACCTGTCCTCTCAAGTTCCACAGCAACACATTGTTCAACAGCAGCCTGGTGAACTCATGCATTGTCAGAACTGCATCGAATCGACAGTCGCGCTCGCCGCGTTGCCGCGCGCGCCCTCTGGTGGATCCAGCCAGCCAGTGAATCGCGAGCTCGTTCAAAGTTCTGAAGAAGCGCTCGACGATGCCTTTCCATTTCGGCTCGTAAGCAGGGGGAAGCTTCACAGCGACGTTGAGCGCGTCGGCCATGGCCTGTCCTGCAAGCGTGTGCAGCTCGGCCCGATCGAACACGATCTCCAGTGGTCGCGGGGCGATGGGGAACAGGTGGGAGTAGGCCCCCAAGCCGAACCGACTAAGCCACTGGCATTTGTCGGTCAATGCGCGATAGAGCGCAATCTTTGCCTGGACGGCACTAGGAGGATACAAGGTAACGTGCAAACTGACGATCAACGACGTCGCCGCATCGATCACGACGTAGATGTATGGACGTCCTATGAGCCGGGTTCGATCCCAGCTGCACACAAGGTGAACATCCGCAACAGTGGAGTCGATAATTAGGCGATACGCCGGTGCAGGGACGTGCTTCCGGGCACTCCCGATTTGGACTTGATACAGCTGTCGGGTCAGAGCTTCGCGGCGGACTTTTGACAGGGAGTCCTTTGTGGTTCGGATACTTCGCTGCAGGTGGTACTTGAATTGGTCGACGCTAATGAATTGCGCGTCTGGCAGCATTTCACGAACGACCGTCGCGTTTTCCAGCTGATGGATTTGCTTAGTGGCGAACCGCGCCTTGAAGTCCTTGAAGTTCCGGGCGATCGTGTTCTTCGGTTCGAACCCACTGATCGTGAAGGCGTCGATCGATTGCCGGACGAGCTTGTCCGCGTTGACGCCACCCCACTCCGGCGCCCTCCCGGTTTTGACCGGCTTGCATTTGCGCCCCTGCTTCTTCTTGTATTCTTTATTGGCTTTGCGGCCGCACCGATCGTGTCCCGTCATGGCCGCGCGTTGGCTGTCGAGGCCGAAGTCCAGGAGTCGGCGCAGCAGATCGCGCGCATTGGGCACACTGATTTTGTGCTTCTCTGCGAGGAAGACCAATGCACGGGGCCGGCGCTCACCCAATAGATCCAGCAGCATGTCCGGCTCGAGCATCGAGGTTAGGACCGGCAGACGCGCTTTGTAGATCTCGCTTCGCTTTCCCTTCAGTTTCGCAGGAATCGCGAGTCGTTTGACAGGTTCAATCACCCCCACTTCGAGGGCTTGCCCCTGCAGCCGCAACGACTCAAATTCGGCGACGCGAAGGCTGTACAGACCTAACGATCTCTGGCGCTGCCGGGGCGACGATGCCAAGACCGCCTCGCCGAGACGCTTGACGAACAGCGCGCGGCCCACCGTGTCGAGGAACACGATCCGGTAAATGCCGTCCGGTAAAGCTGAGGCATCCTGAATAGCCCAAGCTTTGTCCGCCGAATATTCCCCCTGAAGTCCGTCAGACATGGCGCGCCTCCTTCATTCCGAAGAAGGCCGAGAGCCGGTGTCGATACACGTGATTTGGCACATGCGCGCTGAAATGCCAGGGTGCATTCAGGTTCGGCAACTTCTTGAAGTGGAGCCCGACGTTGATCCGACCGCCGAACACAGCCGCCTTGAACTGCGTCACAGCGTCGCCTGCGCCTGCTGGCCAGCCAGCCAGCGCCCGCAGTAGCGGGTCATGACCGTTGCGGTCGGCGATGAAGCCGATGAAATCGTCGGAAATCTGACCGTCGGTCTCCAGGTAGCCCGCGTAGGCCCAGATCAGCACCTCAATGAGCTTTGGGTCAACGTCCCGGTCCGTGAGCATGTGAAATGGCACATCGCGAACTTGCCAGTACAGGTTCTGCAGGTCGAGCAACTGCATTTGCCGGGAACCTTGCAGCGGCAAGTCTTTCCAGGGTCGCACGAAGATGGCGCGCTGAAAGCCGTGACGGTCTTGAACAACAAAATCGGTGCTTTGGAGGCGCGGTTCCGTCGAGTTCACCGCCGGGTGTCGGATGCCAAGAATCTTGGCGAGCGAGACAGTTCCCGGGTGAAAGCTGCATTCCGAGGTGAACTCGTCATCGTCGTCGTAGAGACTCAGCCGATATTGCTCCCGCAGATCGAGCGCACCGAGGTGCATCAACAAGAGCGTGATCGCGAATTCCATCTGGCTCAGCAGGTGGTGCCGCCGCCTCAGCCGCGGGTTGGGCGCAGTTTGCGAGACGCCGTGGCTGGAAAAGTCGCCCCGCTGGACCCGAAAGAGCGGTTTGAATTCGGCGCCATGCGCGCGCCCACGCCCCTCTTCCAAGGCCTTGCGTTGCCACAAAACCTCAGGGCTATCTGCTGGAGCTTCATATTGGTAAAACATTTGTCGATACCTCACGTCAAAATGCCCGTTTTCCGGGCGATCGGCGCTTTGGCTGGCACGGTCTTCCCCCTGGCTCACAGCCATCCATGTCGCGCGTGCGCGACATGTTTCATGGACACGAAAGGACAGGAGGAGACTGGAGGTTTGAAAACGCGACCGTGACGTCCGTGCGGATTGCTTTACACAGTTGTCAGGAGTAGAGTCAACGCACCGGTTAGGTAGGCAGACTCAAAAGCCCAAGACAACGGCCTGGCAGCCAGTCTTGGGCTTCTGCTTTTCGGGCCTTGCTCGCCTAGGCGCCCCTTTCTCCAGGCCCCTTCTCAGGTTCCTGGGATTCATCGGCACTGACTTGTTCAGCCAAGTACCTTGCGACTTCGTGCGCGAGCGCGAAGGTCCCGCGCCGGTGCTGGAATTTGACGGTCCTAACCGACAGGTTTCCCCGGGCCAGGCTCCGTTCGAGCGCGCCCACTGATGGAAACTTGAGCGCCGTCGCCAACGCCTCCGCGTTCAGAAGCGGCCCATACGAGGCCATCAGGTGCGCCGTGATCGACGCTTGGACGTCCTTGGAGCACCGGTCCTTTGGATCGCTGGAAGTGAGCCGTCCCTGAGGGTGGGTTGCTGTCATACCGACGAGTCTGGACGTGCTCCGATCCCGAGCGCAAGCAAATCTTTCGCAAATCTTTCGCCCTCCAAAGAAGCACCGTTTACGACTGGAAATGCGATTCGTCAGCCTATACACAGACAAACTGAGATTCGGTGCGAAATGTCTATTGCGGTGAATATCTGTCCCTGGCTACCGCCTGCACTGACTAAGTCGTTCACTTTATGAATTAGTAATTCACTTTATGAACTAATTTTTGTGAAGACAAGAGCATGTATAGTCGTTGGATCGACGCAACGGATCGGCCTGGTCCGGTCCTGTCTTGCCCTGGATGCTCATATCTTGATCAACGATTTGCTGGTGCTCGGCGCAGCGGGCGATCATCTGATTCGTCAATTCAGAAGGTCACTGAAGCTTTCGCGGCTTGACTTGCAGATACTTCTCTGCCTTGGTGAGGGGGCCGAGGGATCGCAGTGCGGAATTTCTCCCTCATCTATCGCTCGCTGCGTGGTCTCTTCCGAATCCCATGTCATTAACCGGCTTGAATTGGCGCAAGGAGATGGCCTGATTCGCAGGGTCTTGAGGTCCACCGGACATGAGTTTGCAGCCGCGACAGATGCGCGACGGACTTTTTATGTCCTCACACCAGAAGGGCGCACGCTAGCCAGGAAGGTAAGGGCTGGAATCGGGGTGATCAACGACGTGCTTGCTGTGCTGTCTTCTAAGACGGCGCAGGCCGGCGTACACAGCTTGGCCCAGGTTCTGGCGAAGGCGAGCAGCAAAGGGGTCCTGCAAGACCCGCTAGAGCTCGCCAGGGCAATCAATCAGAGGGTAGTTCCAGCAGGTCGGCATGAATACGAAGCGCTCTCCCTTGCGCGAATCGAGCGCCTCGTTCGACCGAAGCCTCGCAGGGCTCGCAGGCCAAGCGGCAATCCCGAATGAACACCTTCGGTTCTTCTCTCTTTGGCGCGATCACAACACGCGCCGAATAGGCGATGTCAGTAATTGAGATACCGCATCGACCGTCTTGCACGCGGTCGAATTGCCCCCTATCCTCTGGGACAACGGAGCAAGATATCCAGCCATGTTCTCCGCAACGCACGTCATCAGTTGCCGCCCTGAATGCGGCGCCGCGTACGTGCGCGGTGAGCCACCGAGGACGCTTGTGCGCGCCACGTTGCCCACATCCGGCGTCAAGCGATCGGTACTGGCGATGAGCATGCGGTTTTCGTACGACTCGACTGCCGACCGGGCCCGTCATAAATTGAACCCCACCATGACCGCCCGAACCGCATCCACACCCACCCCTCGCGACAACCGCCAGGAGGCCGGGCGCAATGACTTCCTGCCGCAGCACATGACCTGACGTCAGGAAAGCGCCCCGGGCTCCTGCCCCAGATTTCAGGAGCCCGAGATGAGCAGTAAACCCAAAAAGCCCAGCGACCCCGGTCCAGGCGGCGACCCCAGCCGCGGTTACAGCCTCTTTGAACGCAGCGACAGCTCCGAGCGCCAGGGTGGCGTCCGGCTGCTGGTCCCCGACGATCTGCGAGCCGCCCTGCAAGCCGAAGAGCGCCAGCGCCTCGAACAGGAACAAGCCGACTATGACGAAAAGATCGCTCGCGCCGCAGCCCTGCGTGCCGCAGACCAGAAAGCCGCCGAAGCCAAGGCGGCGCAGACCGACACGTTTGCCACCTACGAGCAGCGCAAGGCGGACGAGGCCGCAGCCAAGGAGCGCGACAAGCTGTTCGAGGAACAATTGCGGTGGGACGCCCACGCCGCTACTCCGCTGCGCCGCGATGGCATCCAGCGTTACGCCGTGTTCCAGACTAGCGAGGCGATGTCCCTGTATCGGCGCATGGCTCGTTACAACAAGGAAGACAGAGAGCGCTACCAGCATATCTATCAGCAACTGCGCGCGAGCGGCCACCTGCGCGCGATCGCCCGGCCGGCCGCTGCCGCCTTGCGGCAGTTGGCCCAGTCTCAGCCGCACATGGCGCCGGTGGTGGAGTTTGTGCAGGATCAGATCGAGTTGGCCCGGCGCGCCCGCAAGCCGCTGCGCATCCCGCCCGTCCTGCTGGTTGGCGAGGCGGGGATCGGCAAGACCCATTTTTCCCAAGCCCTGGCCGCCGCGCTGAATGCGCCCTTGAGCATCCAGCGGCTGGACTCCGACCTCACCGGGGCGCTGATGCTGGGCTCCGACCGCAAGTGGGGCAACACGCAACATGGCCTGTTGTTCGAGCTGCTGGCGCTGGGGCCGGCGGCCAATCCTGTAATTGTGCTGGACGAAATTGACAAGATGAACCGGCTTGATCAGCGCGTTCAGTCCAGCCTGTATTCATTGTTGGAGCCGGTCTCCGCCGGCCGGCTGCGGGACATTTCGTTGGAGTTCGAGCTCGATGCGAGCCTGGTGACCTGGATCGCGACGGCCAATGACGTGAACCGGCTGGACCAGCCGCTGCGCAGCCGGCTCAAGGAGTTTCATGTCCAGCTGCCCACGGCCGAGCAATGCCTGGTGCTGGCGCGCGAGGTCATGCGCGCCACCATCGGCAGCGTCGCCGTGCCCGGCTTCCGGATTGAGACGAACCGGCTCGAGCGCGATCTGGCGCATCTCCCGGCCCGCCAGATCCAGCAAATCACCCGCGAGGCCATGGCCCGGGCCCTGAAGGCCGGGCGCAAGCATCTCGAGCGCCGGGACCTGCCCCCCGGCGTACTGGACGACGAATCCGACGGCCGCAGCAGCGGCTATCTGCACTGATCGAAAGGGACACATCCCATGAATCCGAAACAACTCAAGGTCCGGTACCCCTACATGTTCTCCGGTGAGAACATCGGCCTGTCGTTCCACCGCGGCTGGTTCGCGCTGTTCGCCCAGCTGTGCGAAGACATCGATGCCCTGCTGGGTCCAGACAAGCGCGGCTTTCACTGGATCCAGCTGAAAGAAAAGTTCGGCTCGGCCCGTTACTACTGGGAAATGGACGGGCACGAGCCCAACCTGCGCCTGGACCTCATCGGTCCGAACGGAGTGACATCGCTCAGAATGTCCGACCTTCAGGAGCCTGGCACCGTGCAGCCCTCGCTGGCCAGACGCATCGACGAGCTGGTTCGCGCGGCGGAGACCGCGACCCGATCGCTGTGCATCGTCTGCGGCCGGCCGGCCACGCTGAACCAGGACCAGGCCTGGATCCTGGTGCTGTGCGGGCACCATGCCGGGCAGCGCCGCCTGGGAACATTGGAGCCGGCCTGGTTTCCTGACGAGGAGCAACAGTGATGACGATCCACCCTGCAGGCTGCATCCTCCTCATGGACTTCGACGGCGTGACCCACCCCGAGCCCTGCGAGGCGGACCAGCTGTTTATGAAACTGCCGGCCATCGAGGATGTGCTGCGCGAGTTCGAGGACTGCCAGATCGTGATCAGCAGCAGCTGGCGGGTTGTGCATCCGCTCGATGAGATGCGCGAGTACTTCGCCGTCGACATGCGCTCCCGGGTGGTCGGGGTGACGCCGGAGTATCCGCGCTCGCGCGGCGACTCGTCTTCCCTCGCACCCAGCTACGAGCGCCAGTGGGAGTGCGAGCGGTGGCTGCGCAACAGACTGGTCTGGCTGCCCCAGCGACAGCGCGACAGCGCACCCTGGATCGCGATCGACGACCGCCACGACTGGTTTGCCCCCGGCTGCGCCAACCTGCTGCACACCAATGCGGCGACCGGCTTTGGCCGGGAGGATGCGCTGCGTCTGCACGCCATGCTCAAGCAGCGCCTGCCATGACGAACCCTGACTTGACCCAACAAATCGAGGCCTTCGACAGCCGGCACGGGCCGGCGCTGCGGCGCATCTGGTTTCTCGGGGACGTCCATGGGGAGTTCAAGTATCTGGCCAGGTCGCTGGAGGCGGCGCTCGAGGCGCCGCGCTGGCTCGTCTTCCTGGGTGATGTGGATATCTGGGACCGGCCGTTCCGGGAGATCCTGGCGCCGGTGCACCGCAGGTACCCGGATCTGCGGATCGCTTTCATCCACGGCAATCACGACGGCGACAGCTATGAGCACTGGGACATGTTGCACGACTGTGGGCAGGCCGTGGCCTTGCATGGCCGGGTGGTGGAACTCGACGGGGTCCGGGTGGCCGGGCTGGGCGGAAACTTCCAGGGCCGGGTCTGGATGCCACCGGGTGAGGTGATCCTGGCCAACAGGGCTGAAGCCATGCAGATGGGTGCATTGCATCGACGCGGCGGCCAGCGCGCCTCGCCCAAGTACCTGGCTGCGATCTATTGGGACGAGTTCCAGGCCCTGGCCGCGCTAGAGGCCGACATTCTGGTCAGCCACGAAGCGCCCAGCTGCCATCACCATGGCCACGCCGCCATTGACGAGCTGGCGCGCTGCCTGCGCGTGACAAGGGCCTTTCATGGTCACCATCACGACGACTTGAGCGACCAGTACGCCAAGGTTCGCCCAGCCCTGGGCTTCGACGCACGAGCGGTGGCCTACTGCGGCATCAAGAACGGCTTGGGGGAAGTGATTCACCCGGGAGAGCCGGGATGGTGAAGCTATTGGTCTTGTCTGATTTGCACGTGGAGTTCGCCCCCTTTGTGCCGGGCGCCGATGCGAGCGCGGCGGCCGATGTCGTCGTGCTGGCCGGCGACATCCACAAGGGCGTGCTGGGGATCCGATGGGCTGCCGAGACGTTCCCTGGCAAGCCCGTGGTCTACGTGGCTGGCAACCACGAGTTCTATGGCGGCCATTGGGAAAGGACCCTGGCCGAGATGCGTGCCGAGGCCAAGGAGTTGGGCATCCAATTCCTGGAGAACGACTCGATCGAGATCGGCGGCGTGCGATTCCTGGGCTGCACGCTTTGGACCGACTTCGAATACTTCAGGTACAGCGGCCGCGACCGCCGCAAAGGCGCCACGTTCGCCGCCGAACGCGGCATGAACGATTTCTATCTCATCGCGGCCGAGCCGCTGCACGAAGGCCAATGGGGAAATAGAGGGCCTCGCCTGTCGGCGCTGCACACCGTTCATCGCCACCAGGAGAGCCTGGCCTGGCTGCGCGGCGAACTGCCCAAGGGAGACCCGGCGCGCACGGTGGTGGTGGTGCACCATGCGCCGCGGGCGGAGTCGGTCGCTCCGCGCTTTGGGGATCATCCGCTGACGCCCGCTTTCGCGTCGAGGTTGCCGGACAAGCTTTTGAGGAGCGCCGCGCTGTGGGTGCATGGACACGCATGATTCGTTCAGCTACCAGGTCGGCGCGACGCGGGTGGAGTGCAACCCGCGTGGGTATCCGCTGTCCAGCGGTGCCAACGAAAACCGCGCGTTCAATCCCGCCCTGCTGCTCGAGGTGCAATAAAGCTGCTCGTGCTGAGCGACCTGCACATCGAGTCCACGCCGTTGCGGAGCGAGCCGCGCACAGACATTCGAGGTTCACCCAAGTTGAAGGCAAAATACGGCGCATGCCAAATGTCGCCACTATCCTGAAAATCGAAATAGCCCGCGTCGCTCGCAAAGAGATCAAATCCGAGTTGGATCGCCTTAAGAGCGCATCGAACAAATATCGATCTGACATTGCTGCGCTGAAGCGCCAGGTAACCGTGCTTGAAAAGGAGATCCATCGGAAATCTCGGGGGAGCGAACGTCCAGATGCGTCGGCCTCTGGAGAGACGGCCGAGATAAGCCATCGTTTCAGTGCCAAGGGTCTGGCGTCGCATCGAAAGCGGCTAGGCCTGTCTGCGGACGCCTTAGGCAAGCTTATCGGCGTGTCAGGCCTCTCCATTTACCACTGGGAAGGCGGAAAGTCGCGCCCCAGAGATCAGTATCTGCCTGCCATCGCCGCGCTGAGGATTCTCGGCAGAAAGCAAGCTCATGAGGTCTTGGCAACCCGCTAGTGTGTGGTGGCCATCGCCGGAACCGGTCAGTCGGGGCACCTGCTTTCGACGGCGGATTCAACCGGTCGACGCAACGGTCTGGCTGAACATCTCAGCCGGCGTCTGGAAGCCGAGAGTCTTTCTCGGCCTTTCGTTCAATTGTCTCGCCACGGCGTTGAGCTTGGCTTGTGAATAGCTCGAGATGTCGATG
>JAAPAA010000025.1 GCA_012274165.1 Thiobacillaceae bacterium | reverse complement strand
TTCTGGCGCGGCGTGATCTGGTCGAAGAAATGCTCAGCAACGCCATGAATTATTGCCAGGCCTGTGGGGTGACGATGGGGCCGGTCAAGCCCATCGTGCTGGAGCTGACCGAGCGTCAGCGCATTGTCAGCCTGGAAAAATTGCGCGCTGATTTGCAGCCCTTTATCGATTTTGGCTTTCGTTTGGCACTGGATGATTTTGGCAGCGGATATTCGTCCTATCTTTATCTGGCGCACCTGCCGGTCAGCTTTCTTAAAATCGAAGGCTGGCTGGTGCAGAACATGCTGAAGGACCGCAAAGTGGCCGGCATCGTCGAGAGTCTGGCGGGTTTCGCGCGCAAGCAAGGCGTGCTGACGGTGGCCGAGCATGTCGAAGATGCGGAAACCGCCCGCATTCTGGCTGACATGGGGGTGGACTATGGTCAGGGTTGGCATTTCGGCCGCCCGCAACTGGTTTGAGCAAAGGATGGCATGACCATGGACTGGATGTCTGAAAAACAAGGATTCCCTGTTGTTTGACCGGCATCAGGGGGGCGAGCGCGTCATTCTGGTGGCGCTTGATTTTGGCTTGCCGGATTTAGCCGAAAGCGTGGCCGAATTGCGCCTGCTGGCGAGCGGTGCCGGCCTCGAGATACTGGGGGAAGTGCAAGGCAAACGCAGTCGCCCGGATGCTGCGCTGTTCGTGGGGAGCGGCAAGGCGGACGAAATTGCAGTGCTGGTCGCCGCCACCGAGGCGGATGTGGTGGTGTTCAATCACGAACTGTCACCCGCGCAGGAGCGTAATCTCGAGCGCCGCCTGCAATGCCGGGTGATTGACCGCACCAGTCTGATTCTCGATATTTTTGCCAGCCGGGCGAAAAGCGCAGAGGGTAAATTGCAGGTCGAGCTGGCACAGCTGCAGCATTTGTCGACGCGACTGGTGCGTGGCTGGACCCACCTTGAGCGTCAGCGTGGGGGGGTGGGCATGCGTGGCCCCGGCGAGAAACAACTTGAAACCGACCGCCGCCTGCTCGGCGTGCGCGTCAAGGCGCTGCGCGAGCGGCTTGCCAAGCTGGGCAAGCAGCGTCGCACCCAGCGGCGTTCGCGCGACCGCCAGCAGGTATTGTCGGTGGCGCTGGTGGGTTACACCAATGCCGGCAAATCCACCCTGTTCAACGCACTGACGCGTGCCGGCGCCTATGCTGCCGACCAGTTGTTCGCCACGCTGGACACCACCACGCGCAAGATGTACCTGCCGCGCCAAGGTGAATGGATGGGCGGCGAAGTCGTGCTATCGGATACAGTCGGATTCATTACGCGGCTGCCGCACGATCTGGTGGCCGCATTTCGGGCTACGCTGGAGGCGACTGCCGAGGCCGATTTGCTGCTGCACGTGATTGATTCCGCCAGCCCGGGGCGCGAGCGGCAGATCGAAGCGGTTGAAAAGGTGCTGGGGGAAATCGGGGCCGATGCGGTTCCGCAGCTTCGCGTCTACAACAAGCTCGATTTGACGGGCGTTGCGCCGGGGGTGGGGCGCGACGAATATGGTAAACTTCAAAGTGTCTATGTGTCCGCACAAACTGGCGCCGGGCTGGATCTTTTACGCGCCGCGCTGTCAGAAATCCTGGCGGCCGGAAGCGTTCGGAATGAGACCGGCGCACTCGACGAAACTGCTTTCTCTTCCATAGTTCACACTGCATAAAGTAATCAATATGGCCTGGAACGACCCGCAATGGGGCAACAAAGGTAGTGGCAACAAAAACAGCGGCCCGCCTGATCTGGACGAGATGTGGCGGCGCGTCAATGAACGCCTGAATGGACTGTTTGGCGGCAAGGGGGACGGCTCGGGTGGCGGATCACCCGGTGGCCTGACGGGCGGAGGCAACCTGATGGGGTTGCTGGTGGGCTTGTTGGCGCTGGTATGGATAGCCAGCGGCTTTTATATTGTGGATACAGGCCAGCGCGGCGTGGTGCTGCGTTTTGGTCAATATGTCGAAACCACCGAGCCGGGCCCGCATTGGCATTTTCCCTGGCCGATCGAGTCGCGTGAGATGGTTAACGTCGACCAGGTGCGTACGGTCGAAATTGGCTACCGTACCGCCGTCAAAAACAAGATTCTGAAAGAGTCGCTGATGCTGACGGACGATGAGAACATCATCGATCTGCAGTTTGCAGTGCAATACATTTTGAAAGACCCCAAAGAGTTGTTGTTCGTCAATCGCTCACCGGAAGATACGGTGCTGCAAGTGGCGGAAACCTCGATGCGCGAGATTGTGGGCAAAAGCAAGATGGATTGCGTGTTGTATGAAGGTCGTGCTGATATCGCGGCGCGCGCCAAACTGCTGATGCAACAGATACTCGATCGCTACAACACCGGTATCAGCATCAGCCAGGTGACCCTGCAGAACATCCAGCCGCCTGAACAGGTGCAGGCTGCATTCGACGACGCGGTCAAGGCAGGACAGGACCGCGAGCGATCGAAAAATGAAGCCGAGGCCTATTTCAATGATGTGGTGCCGCGCGCCCGTGGTCTGGCCTCGCGTTTGAAGGCAGAAGCCGATGGTTACAAGCTGGCGGTGATCGCCAATGCAGAGGGTGAAGCCAGTCGCTTTGCCCAGATTGTCACCGAATATCAGAAAGCGCCTCAGGTTACGCGACAGCGTATGTATCTCGACACCATGCAGACCGTGATGAACAACACCAGCAAAGTATTGGTGGATCAGAAGGGCGGCAACAGCCTGCTCTATTTGCCGCTCGATAAATTGCAGCAAATCGTGAGCCAGCCCTATAGTGGCGCGCCAGACGTGCTGTCGCATCCTGCTGCTGTAGCTCCTGCTGCGACGCCGCCAGCAGCGGTGGATGTACGTTCGCGCGATGCTTTGCGCAGTCGTGACCGGGAGGATCGGCCATGAACAAGCGTATCGGATCGTTGCTGGTTGTTCTGCTGATCGGGCTGGTGGTGCTGAGCGGGAGCGTGTTTACCGTGGATCAGCGGCAGAATGCGCTGGTGTTCCAGCTGGGTGAGGTGGTGTCGGTGAAGAAAAAGCCGGGCCTGTATTTCAAGCTGCCGCTGGTGCAGAACATACGTTACTTTGACACCCGGATTCAAACGCTGGATGCGCTCGATCCCGAGCGTTTCATTACTTCGGAAAAGAAAAACGTGCTGGTGGATTCGTTCATCAAATGGCGCGTGATTGATGCGCGGCAGTTCTACGTTTCGGTGGGTGGCGATGAAATGCGCGCACAGATCCGCTTGAACCAGACTGTCAATGACGGCCTTCGCGCCGAATTCGGCAAGCGCACCATCAACGAAGTGGTATCCGGGCGTCGCGAGGAAATCATGAGCATCATCCGTTCCAAAGCCGACCAGGATGCGCGAAAAATCGGCGTTCAGGTGGTCGATGTGCGGATCAAGCGAGTCGACCTGCCGGAAGCCGTGTCGGAAAACGTCTATCGCCGAATGGAAGCCGAGCGCAAGCAGGTGGCCAATGAGTTGCGCTCGACTGGCGCTGCCGAGGCAGAAAAAATCAAGGCCGATGCTGACAAGCAGAAAGAGGTCATCGTCGCTGAAGCGTATCGTGACGCCCAGCGCGTCAAGGGTGAGGGCGATGCCAAAGCGTCCGCGGTGTATGCGGCGTCATATGGCAAAAACCCCGAGTTTTACGCGTTCTATCGCTCGATGCAGGCCTACCGGGAAAGCTTCAAGAGCAAGAGCGACGTGATGGTGCTCGACCCCAGCGCTGACTTCTTCAAATACATGAAGAACCCGCGCGCTGCCGGCGGTAAATGACCGGTTTTGACTGGCTTGGTGCAATCGGCTTGTTGCTGGTGATTGAAGGAGTGCTGCCATTTGCCGCCCCTGTCGTATGGCGTGACGGCTTTCGCAGGGTGCTGGAACTCAGCGATGGCCAATTGCGTTTCATCGGCGCTGCCTCGATGTTGGGCGGCGTTTTTTTGTTGATGATGTTGAATTGAAGTGTTGAACTGAGATGGCCGCCTGGTTGCTCCCTGAAAATGTAGAAGATGTGCTGCCGCCACAAGCCTGGCGCATGGAGGAGATGCGGCGTGCGTTGCTCGACCTGTTCCGCAGCCATGGCTACCAGTTGGTGATTCCGCCGCTAATGGAGTATGTCGATTCGCTGTTGACAGGGGTGGGCGCTGATCTCGACCTCAAAACCTTCAAGCTGGTTGATCAACTATCTGGACGCCTGATGGGCGTGCGCGCCGACATCACGCCGCAGGTGGCGCGTATCGATGCGCATCTGCTGGCGGCCCATTCGGTCAATCGCTTGTGCTACGCAGGCAGTGTGCTGCATACCCAGTCCGATGGGTTTCATCGCTCGCGTGAGCCGATTCAGATCGGTGCCGAGCTGTATGGCGAACCGGGTGCCGAAGCCGACCTCGAAATTCTGACCTTGATGCTGCAGGGGCTGTCGGCGTGTGGCGTTAAAACCCTTCAACTCGACATCGGCCATGTTGGGGTTTACCGTGCGCTGGCGCGTGAAGCGGGCTTGAGCGACGAGCTTGAGCATCAGTTGTTTGGTGCTTTGCAGGCCAAGGACAGCAGCGCGGTGGCCGTGCTCACCGCAGGGCTGTCAGCGGCGTTGCGGGATGCCTTTGCTGCGTTGCCGCACTTGTATGGCGACCGCAGCGTGCTGGCCGAGGCGCGCGCACGCCTGCCGCAACTGCCGGCGGTGCAGGCTGCACTGGATACGCTGGAAGTGCTCGATCGGGGACTGACCAATGTCGTTGCAGCCTATGATCTGGCCGAGTTGCGTGGCTACGGCTATCACAGCGGAGTAGTGTTTGCCGCCTACACGGGCGGGCGCAGCCATGCGATTGCACAGGGCGGGCGCTACGACGAAGTGGGGCGGGTATTCGGCCGGGCGCGTCCGGCCACCGGTTTCAGTCTGGATTTGCGTGAACTGGTCCTGGCCAGTTCCAATACACAATAAATTAGGGAGACTTCGCTGTGGTAACAAAAAACGTGGCAGCAAAAAACGTCGTCGTCATCGGCACCCAGTGGGGCGATGAAGGAAAAGGCAAGATTGTCGACTGGCTGACCGACCGCGCGCAGGGCGTGGTGCGCTTTCAGGGCGGTCACAATGCAGGGCACACCCTGGCGGTGGCGGGCAAGAAAACCGTGTTGCACCTGATTCCGTCCGGCATTCTGCGTGACAACGTCACCTGCTATATCGGCAACGGCGTGGTGTTATCGCCGACCGCGTTGCTGGAAGAAATGGACATGCTGCTGGCAGCCGGGGTTGACGTGGCGGGCCGCCTCAAACTCAGCGGAGCCTGCCCGCTCATCATGCCGCACCACGTCGCGCTCGATCAGGCGCGCGAGATCGCCAAGGGCGCAGGAAAAATCGGCACCACCGGGCGCGGCATCGGTCCCGCCTACGAAGACAAGGTGGCGCGCCGCGCGTTGCGTTTGCAGGATCTGTTCCACCGCGAACGTTTTGCCGCCAAGCTGGGCGAGGTGCTCGACCACCACAACTTCATGCTGAAAAATTACTACAAGACAGAGGTGGTCGATTTTAACCAGTCGCTCGACAGCATGATGGGCATGGCCGACCGCCTGAAGCCGATGATCGCCGACGTGCCGCGCAGCCTGTACGAGGCCAACAAGGCAGGCAGCAACCTGCTGTTCGAAGGCGCACAGGGCACCCTGCTCGACATTGACCACGGCACCTACCCGTTTGTGACGTCTTCCAACTGCACCGCTGGTGGCGCCGCCACCGGCGCCGGCGTGGGCCCGAATACGCTGCATTACGTGCTGGGCATCACCAAGGCCTATACCACGCGTGTCGGCTCCGGGCCGTTCCCGACCGAACTGTTCGATGACGTCGGCCAGTATCTCGGTGAGAAAGGCCATGAGGTGGGCGCCACCACCGGCCGCGCTCGCCGCTGTGGCTGGTTTGATGCCGCAGCACTCAAGCGCTCGATCCAGATCAACGGTGTGTCGGGGCTGTGCGTGACCAAGCTCGACGTGCTCGACGGACTGGAAACCGTGCGTGTGTGCGTCGGTTATAAAATCGACGGTGAGGTGTGTGACATCCTGCCAGTGGGCGCTGAATCGATCGCCCATGTCGAGCCGATCTACGAAGACTTGCCCGGCTGGAGCGATACCACGGTGGGCGTACAGGAATTCGACAAGCTGCCGCAAAAAGCGCGAACCTACCTGAAGCGGATGGAAGCGTTGTGCGAAGTGCCGGTGGACGTGGTGTCGACCGGACCGGACCGGGTGGAGACGATCGTGCGTCGCCACCCCTACGAGGCGTAATGCCTGACATTCAAGCTACACAAGCAAAAAGCCGACACGAGGTCGGCTTTTTGCTTACAACTGGTGCCCAGAAGAGGACTCGAACCTCCACACCTTGCGGCACACGGACCTGAACCGTGCGCGTCTACCAATTCCGCCATCTGGGCAATAAGGCGCGCATTCTAGAGAGCAGAGAATAAATTGTCAACGAACAAATCGCGCAGCCGCGCAGCCAAACACCAAATCCCGGCGATTCGCCTGGCCGATCCATTCTACGAGCGTGAAATCGAACGCTACGAATCACCCTTGCCCAGCCGCGAATACATTTTGCAATTGCTGGCCGAGGCGGGCTGTCCTGTCGATGCGGATGCGTTTGCCGAGCAACTGAAAATTACCGACGACGAGCGCGAATTATTCCAGCGCCGCCTCGGTGCGATGCAGCGCGATGGCCAACTGATGCTGAACCGCAAGCGTCTGCTCTGTCTGCCCGACAAGCTGGATCTCATCAAAGGCCGGGTCGAAGGCCATCCGGATGGATTTGGTTTTGTCTCGCCCGAAGATGGCGGCGACGATCTGTTTTTGTCGCCCAAGGAAATGCACCGCGTGCTGCACGGCGACAAGGTGCTGGTGCGGGTGGCCGGCTTTGACCGGCGTGGACGGCGTGAAGGCAAGATTGTCGAGGTGCTGGAGCACGTCAACCAGTTTGTCGTCGGCCGCTATTATTTTGAAGATGGCATCGGGTTTTTGATCGCGGAAAACCGCCGCATCAATCAGGACATTCTCGTCCCGGCAGGAAACGAGGGCGCAGCGCAATCCGGCCAGGTGGTGACGGTGGAAATCGTCACCCAGCCGGGCGCACACAATGAAGCCATTGGCCGCGTCAGCGAAATTCTCGGCAGCTACACCGGCCCCGGCATGGAAATCGAGATTGCGTTGCGCAAGCACGACCTGCCGTATGTTTTTCCGCCCGAGGTGGAAAAACAGGCGGCTGCCTTGCCGAACAAGGTATTGAAGAAAGACATGGCTGGGCGCGAAGACATTCGTCACTTGCCGCTGGTGACCATCGACGGCGAAACGGCACGCGATTTCGATGATGCGGTGTATTGCGAACCGCTTGGCCGCAGCGGCTTCCGCCTGATCGTTGCGATTGCCGATGTCAGTCATTACGTCAAGCCGCATGACGCGCTCGACACCGAAGGCTATGAACGCGGCAATTCGGTGTATTTCCCGCGCCGCGTTATCCCCATGTTGCCCGAGGCTCTGTCCAATGGCCTGTGTTCGCTGAATCCGGAAGTCGACCGCCTGTCGATGGTGTGCGACATGCAAATTAGCAGCACCGGCAGCATCAAGGAATATCGTTTCTACCCGGCGGTGATTTTTTCGCATGCGCGCCTGACCTACAACCAGGTGTGGGACTGGTTGTCCGCTGCTACCCAGCCCGATGCGAAACAGGCTGCGTTGATGCCGCATTTGCAGGCGCTGGATAAACTCTTCCGCACCTTGCTGAAAGCACGCGCCAAACGCGGCGCGATCGATTTCGGCTCGACCGAAACGCAGATGCAGTTCGACGACGAAGGCAAGATCAAGGCCATCGTGCCGGTGATCCGCAACGACGCTCACCGCATCATCGAGGAATGCATGCTGGCAGCCAACGTGTGCGCGTCGGATTATCTGCACGCCAACCAGCAGCCCGCACTGTTCCGCGTTCACGAAGGCCCGACCCCCGAGAAGCTTGCTGCGCTGCGTGGCTTCATGGCCGAGTTTGGTCTGGATTTGGCGGGCGGTGACAAGCCGCACGCCAAGGATTACGCCACACTGCTGGAGCAGATCAAGCCGCGTCCAGATGCCGGTTTGCTGCAAACCGTAATGCTGCGTTCGCTCAAGCAGGCGGTCTACAGTCCGGACAACAAGGGGCATTTCGGCCTGGCGTACGAGGCTTACACCCACTTCACGTCGCCGATCCGGCGCTATCCGGATTTGCTGGTGCATCGCGGCATCAAGGCGGTACTGCAGGGCGAAAAACTGCCTGGCAAGGGTTTGGTAGAAGTGGGGGTGCATTGCTCGATGACTGAGCGCCGTGCCGACGACGCCACCCGTGATGTCGACGCCTGGCTCAAAACGTATTTCATGCGTGACCGCATCGGCGACGAATACAACGGCACCGTCAGCGCGGTGACCAGCTTCGGGATGTTTGTCGCGCTGGACGAAATCTTTATCGAAGGGCTGGTACATGTCTCCGAGCTCGGTCAGGATTATTTCCATTACGACCAGGGCAAACACTGGATGCTCGGCGAACGCACCGGCAAACGTTACCGTTTGGGTGATCGTGTGCGGATCAAGGTGATGCGCGCCGATATCGAAACCAGCAAAATTGATTTTGCGTTGGTCGAGACGATCGAGTCCGCTGACGACACTACGGAAGCGTTTTCTGCGCCGAAAAAGAAGTCGGGCAGAGCTAAAACGGGCAGCAAAAGGAAATGACCGAGAAGTCCAAGTCGCCAGAGAAACTGATTTACGGTTTCCACGCCGTATTGGCGCGCTTGCGCCACGATCCGGCTGGGGTGCTGGAGATTTATCTCGATCTAACCCGCCGTGATGCACGTTCGCGCGATCTGGTCGCGCAGGCCAAAACCTGCCAGGTCAATCTCGCGCAAGTTGAACCCGCCCGCCTGGCGCGTCTGGTAGGCAAGGACATCAAGCATCAGGGCGTGGTTGCGCGTGTCAAGCCGGTTGCACTGAGTCATTCGCTTGACGACATTCTGGAAAGCATCAAGGGTCCGCCGTTGCTGTTGATCCTTGATGGCGTCACCGATCCGCACAATCTCGGCGCGATTTTGCGTTCCGCCGATGCCTTTGGCGTGCATGCGGTGATCGCACCGAAAGACAATGCCGTCGGCATCAACGCCACTGTTGAAAAAGTCGCCTCGGGCGCCGCCGAAACCGTGCCTTACATCATGGTCACCAACCTGGCGCGCACCATCGAAGAACTGAAGGAACAAAACATCTGGGTCATCGCCGCCGACATGGACGGTGACCAGACCTTGTCCGGCATCGACGCCAAAACCGGCATTGCCTGGGTGCTGGGTTCCGAAGGCGAGGGCATCCGGCGTTTGGTCAAACAAAGCTGCGATCAGGTCGCGCGGATCCCGCTTGGCGGCACGGTCGAAAGCCTCAACGTCTCGGTTTCGGCGGCCTTGTGCCTGTACGAAACGGTACGTCAGCGTAGTTAATGTGGAAATGAAGGTGCCCCACGTTGATGCCGTGGATGGACAGGCTTCTGGCGTCTCTGCTCGCGCGGACAAGGCTTTCCCTTGCCAAGACCGCTTGGGCCCCTCATACTAATTGACCAGACGGGTCTTTTGGTTTGCCTTTTTCCTGGCTATCTTTACTGACATCCGCCACTCGGCGCTGTTGCTGCGGTTCACATTGCGATCTTACGCATCCCCCAGCGCTGGCGCATGGCTCGCCGCGTTATCGGCTTATCATTTTAGGAACACACTATGGCGAAAGAAGAACTTGTAGAAATTGAAGGGGTTGTCAACGAAGTGCTGCCGCAAACACGCTTCCGTGTCACCTTGGACAACGGGGTTGAAATCATCGCCTACGCGTCCGGAAAAATGCGCAAGCACCGCATCCGCATTCTGACCGGCGACAAGGTCACCATTGAAATGTCACCTTACGACCTCACCAAGGGTCGCATCAACTTTCGCCATAAGGACACGCACGTTCAGATGCCGTCCTCGATGCCCAGAAAATACAAGTGATGGAGTTTTGAACGGGCATCGTCCGTTTAACGCGCCATCCAGATCAAGTGCACTCCAGATCGAGTGCATCGTGTTCGGGCAGAAGCCCGCGACGAACACGACGTCCTTCCGGTCAACCCCGCACTTTACGATAAGCCTCCAGCAAGCGTTGATGGATCGCGCTGCCTTCAAAATTGCTGCCTAGCGCAGTCAGTCCAAAAAACCGTTGCTCCTGATTAAACAACGCGAAAGCTGTTTGCAGGGTTTCGCGGCCATATAACAGCGCCAGTGATGCTTCGAACGGACTGGGGTCGGCAAGCTGGGCGAGATCGGCGATGCAGCGATAGACTTTCAAACGCGCTTCGCTGCGCTGGCCGTACTGCGCAATCCAGGCGCAGCCGTCGAGAATGGCGTCATCGTCGCCGATCGCCAGCGCGAGTAGCAGCTTGAGTTCGCCGACGCGGATGTCGGTCCACGGCGAATCGGGGTCGGGGGCGAGTCCGATCAATACAGTCACCAGCCGGTCGTCAGCCAGTTCCAGTTCCTCAATCAGGTCAAGCAGATCGGCGCATTCATCGTCGGTCAATTCAGGCAGACGCGCGAGCGCTGGGCGGATGAGGTTGCCGACGCTGTTGTTTTCGAATTCGAGTTCTTCGACCGGATAAATCTCCGAGACGCCTGGCACCAGAATGCGGCAGTCGTAGACGCCGAGCTGCATGAAGTCAGCGATGTACAGTTCATGCCCGGCTTCGTGCAGCGCGTTCACCGACCACGCATAATCTTCTTCGGTGGTAGTGCCGAAATTCCAGTCGACGAACTCGAAGTCGGGGGTGTCGCGCAGGAACTGCCAGCTGATGACGCCGCTGGAATCGACGAAGTGGATTTCCAGATTTTGCGGATCGGCGATTTCTGTTTCATCAAAACCCGGTGCGGGGAAGCCCGCCAGCGAATCCAGTGCGCGGCCCTGCAGTAGTTCGGTCAGCGCCCGTTCCAGCGCGACTTCAAAGCGCGGATGCGCGCCGAAGCTGGCGAAGCAGCCCTGGTCGTCGGGATGCAGCAGGGTGACGTTCATCACCGGGTACTGGCCGCCGAGCGAGGCGTCCTTTACCAGGATGCCGAAGCCGGCCTCGCGCAGGCCGCGTATGCCGGCGGCAATATGCGGATAGCGGTTGATCACATCTTCAGGTACGTCGGGCAGGCAGAGGCCTTCCTCAATGATGCGGAACTTGATGTGGCGCTCGAAGATTTCGGCCAGCGCTTGGGTACGCGCTTCCATCAGCGTGTTGCCGGCGGACATGCCGTTGCTGACGTATAGATTGCCGATGAGGTTGACCGGGAAATACACCGCTTTGCCGTCGCGCAGCCGCTGGTAGGGAATGGCGCAAATGCCGCGCGCAGCGTTGCCGGAATTCAGATCGATCAACTGGTCGGCGCGTACGCTTTCATCGGGGTTGTAAAGGGTTTGCAATTCCGGGGTGAGCAGTTCGCCTGGCCAGGCGTCGCCGTCTACGGCAAACCAGCGCTCATCCGGCGTGTGGGTGTAGGCCCGCTCGGCCAGCGTCTCGCCCAGATAGAAATGGGTCCAGAAATAATTGGTCGATAGCCGCTCGAAATATTCGCCCAGTGCGCTCGCCCGCGCAGCCAGTTCCGACGCGCCCTTGCCGTTGGTGAACAACAGCGGGCAATCGCGGTCGCGGATGTGTACCGACCACACGCCTTCCACCGGATTGAGCCAGGAGCGTTCCTCGATGTGAAAGCCAATTGTTTCGAGCCTGGATTGCAGCGTGGCAATCGAGGCTTCGAGTGAGGCGTCCTTGCCGGGGATGAAGTGTTCGGTGGTGTGCATGGGAAACTCATTTTCGAATAACTGACAGCATAAGCGACGCGTCAAGCGGGAGCTTGGCCGGTGCGCTGTTCGAATTCCGCTATTACCTGCCGCAGCCGGCTGGCTTCCTGCTCCGGGCGCATCAGCTCACGGCGCTGACGGGTTTGACTGAGCAGGGCGGCGTAAAAGTCAGGGTCGCTTTCAGCCAGCGCCATCAACCGGGCCAGCTGGCGTTCATCGCCGACCGGAAAATAGCCCGGGTAATCCTCGCCCAGCATGCCGACGTTGCCCGCCATGTGCGAGGCCAGCACCGGCACATCCGCCGCCAGAGCTTCACAGATGACATTGGCGCCGCCTTCCATCACCGAACTGATGACCATCAGGTGAGCGCGAGATAAATGGGTGAGCACTGTTCTATGCGGCACTTCGCCGCGCCAGTGCCAGCGCGGCAATTTGTTTTGCGCCATCGCGGCGGTATCGGCCATTGCTTCGCTCAAGGCGCTGCCAAAATGCGTCACTTCAATTTTTGAATCCTTGGGTAGATACGCGGTCGCCAGCGCGGCCCGGAACGGGTCTTTCTCTTCGCGCAGGTGGCCGATCACCAGTACATTGAACGGGTGAGAGGGCTTGTGCGCGATGTCAGGCGATGATTGATAAATCACCCGTGTCTTGGCAGCCAGATGGGGCGCCAGTTCGTCTTCCCCGCGATCCTGCAGCACGATGATCCGGTGCGCGAGTTCTAGCGCCTGCTGGGCATCGGCGTCTTCGTGGATGTCGCGATACAGATCAGTGCCGGTCAGTGCCAGCAACAGCGGGCGGGTCGGAAAGCGCTCGGCGAAGGCGCCGATCGAAGCAAAACTGCGTCGCGCATGCAGCGCCAGCATCAAGTCGGCCGGGCGGCCATCCCATTCCACCTGCGTTCGCACCGTGTGGCCCGCCTCGCGCAGAAAACGCGCCCAGCGCGCGGCGGTGTGCCAGTTGCCGTTGCGATGTTCACGGCCGTAGGGGGTAATCAGGGCGATGCGCATGGTGGCAGTTTACGCCTGGCGTGGCGAATCGCAGATAATCCGCGGATGACCGAAATGCTGATCAGCTCGCGCGACAATCCCTTGTTCAAGCGCTTGAACAAGCTTGCCGACTCTGCGCGCGCGCGGCGCGAAGCACGGATGACGCTGCTCGATGGCGAACACCTGCTAGGCGCATATCTCGATGCGGGCGGCCTGCCGCACACGCTGGTGCGTGCGGCGTCGTTTGGCAGCGAACGGTTCCAACATTGGACCGCGCGTTGCCCGCAGGCCAAAGCGATCGTGCTGCCCGATACGCTGTTCGCTGAACTTGCGCCGGTCGCCACGCCCACCGGTGTGCTCGCCGAGGCCGCCTGGCTGAGCCCGCCCGCGATCGACGCCACGCCGCTGGTTCTCATGCTGGAAGAGATTCAAGATCCCGGTAACCTGGGCGCCATGTTACGCAGCGGTGCGGCGGCGGGCGCCACCCTGGCGGTGCTGTCCAAAGGCTGTCACGACCCGTGGTCACCCAAGGCGTTGCGCGGCGGACAAGGCGCACAATTTGTGCTGCCGATACAGCAGGGGGTCGATCTGTCGGCGTGGCTGAATGCCTTTTCCGGACTCAGCATCGCGTTGGCGCTGGGGGAGTCCAACGATTTCTACGCGCAGGATTACGTGGGTGCGACTGCGCTGATCGTGGGCAATGAGGGAAGCGGCTTGTCCCGCTCCACGACGCAGAATGCGAGCCTGTGTGTGCAAATCCCCATGCCTGGCCGGGTCGAATCGCTGAACGCGTCAGCGGCGGTGGCGGTGGCGATGTTCGAAGTGATGCGGCAACGGCGCCGACACACGAGTGGCGCCGCCTGAGGGGTTGCTCGTCAGGCAGGCTGTTTCAGGGGCCGGAACTGGATGAAGGAGGTGCGCTCACGCGTGCGGGGACGTCGCCCGATATGCCGAGCTCCTGCAGCCAGTGGCAGTTCAGTAGCGTGATGATGTTCTCGGCAGGAGCAGGCCGGCTGATCAAATACCCCTGCACGACCGGACAGCCGAGTTTGTGCAAGGATTCGAGCTGGCTCTGGCTTTCCACCCCTTCAGCAACGGTGCCGAGATTGAGTCCCTTGCACAGGGCGAGAATCGAGTTGACCAGGGCTTCGTTGATCGGGTCGGACTGAATATCCATGACGAAATAACGGTCGATTTTCAGAATGTCGAGCGGGAAGCGTTTCAAATGAGCCAATGATGAATAGCCGGTACCGAAATCGTCGATGGCGATCGTGATGCCCAGTGCTTTCAACTCCAGAATCTTGCGGACGGCGGAGTCAATATCGCCCATCAGGATGCCCTCGGTTAGCTCCAGTTGCAGCGACTGTGGGGGCAATCCAGACTGCTTCAGCGCATGCCGCACATTTTGAATCAAGTCGTCGTGCCAGAATTCCTTGCCGGAAACGTTGACTGCGATGGACAGATCGCTGAATCCGGCGGCATGCCAGCGTGCGGTTTGATTGCAGGCTGTCATCAGCAGCTTGCGCCCGACATTGATGATTTCGCCCGTGTCTTCCAGCAGATCCAGAAAAGCGGCTGGGGCGAGCAAACCCTTGTGCGGATGGTTCCAGCGGATCAGGGCTTCGACGGCATCGGTCCGCCCGGTGTTCAGGTTGACTTGGGGCTGGTAGTAAAAGACGAACTCATTGCGCTCCAGCGCATAGTGCAAGTCGGTATCCAGTTGCAACCTGTCCTCGGCCATGGCATTCATTGCCGCGTCATACAGGTGGTAGCGGTTCTTGCCGCTGCTCTTGGCGTGGTACATCGCGGTGTCGGCATTTTTCAGCAAGTCACTGGAGTTGACGCCATCAGTCGGGTAGATGCTGATGCCAATGCTGCAGCTATTAAACAGTTCGCGTTCGGAGATTTGGTACGGCGCCCCCATGACGGCAAGCATTTTGTCCACGACGTGCAGTATTTGCGTGACCCCATCCACATCGCCGATTACCACCACAAACTCATCGCCGCCCAGTCGCGCGACGATGTCTTCTTCGCGCAAAGCTGCCCGCAGGCGTTTGGCCACTTGGCAAATGAGCTGGTCGCCAACGGCGTGGCCCAGGGTGTCATTGACGCGTTTGAAGTTGTCCAGGTCGATAAACAGTACGCCTATCAAGGTCTTGTGCCGATTGGCATGAACGAGCGCCTGTTCCAGGCGGTCCATGAACAGGCGGCGATTGGGCAGACCGGTGAGCGCATCATGAATGGCCAGATGTTCACGCTCATGGCTGATGCGGGTGGTGTAGCGCAGCACCACGGCCGCAACGATTACGCCCACCAGCAATGCAGCACCGCACAGCAGATACATCCAGAATCGCGCCACCGTTTGCGCCTCATAGGCCTTGTGGCTGGCGGCCCGCGCAACTTCCTGGGTTTCGGTATCAAGCTGGTAGAGCACAGCCAGCACCTGGTTTTGCGCCGGAATGGAGTATTTGATCAGGACGTCTTCAGCTTCTGGATTGTGGTTGGCGCTAATCAGGTCGATGACCTGTTCCTGGATCGGCTGGGCAATTTTGATCAGCTGTTGTTGCTTGAGGATCAGTTTCTGCTCCTGCTTGTTCAGCCGCATGTCCTGGAGTGCCAGGCGTGCGACGGCATACTCCGCCCCTTGTTCGTTGAACCGGATTAACAGTTCGTCCCGCTCGAAGGGGTCATCAATTTTGGTGAGCATGAGCATGATGAGCGTGCGTTCACGTGCCGAGGTCACCATGGTTTTGGTGAGGTTTTGTTTGCGCATGTGAACGTCGACAACCGTCTTGAGGTTGTCTGTGGTGACATCCAACTGGCTGAGCCCAATCATCGTGACAAACAAAATGAGAAGCAGTTGTGCGATGAATCCCGCGAGCAGAGCCGCCCCCCAGGCTACCGGACGTAAATGGCGTGACGAGGTGTCGGGTTGAGCGGGCATGACGCTTAATCAGGGAAGGATGGGGCGGCGCGCAGCGCAGCCTGACGTATGGGTGGACTAACGCTTAACGGTTCTTTTTCTTCGGAATATAGGGTGGGCGGGATATTTATGGATGGGATTCGCGCTGGCAGCTGGCCAGGGTGGGTAGATCACAATCGCTGCGACAGTGGCGTTAAGTGTGGCGCAAGCGCGCGGCGATTTCTTCCACCGACATGCGGGTGGTGTCGAGGACCGGAACTGCGTGGTATTTGAACAGGCGCTCGGCAGCCTCGAGTTCTTCCCGGCATTGAGCCAGGCTGGCGTAGCGGCTGTCGGGGTAGCGTGCCTGGCGGATGGCGGCAAGACGCTCGGCCGACAGGGTCAGCGCGCGCAGCCGGGGTAGATGGGCGAGCAATATATGGGGCAGGCTGGGGTGCGTCAGGTCATCCGGGGTGAGCGGGTAGTTGGCAACCCGCAGCCCATACTGCAGGGCGAGGTAGAGCGCCGTGGGGGTTTTGCCGACACGCGAGACGCCGATCAGCGTCAGGTCGGCCTGATCGAGCCGTTGCGGCTGCAAGCCATCGTCCAGCGCCAGGCTGAAGTTGACCGCGTCCATGCGTGATTCGTAGTCGTTCGCCATGCTGTGGATCCGCCCGCTGCTGGGGATGGCTGGCTGGCCCAGCGCGGTTTCCACGGCAGGGGCGACGAGATCGAAAATATCGAATAGGCTGGCGCTGCTATCACGCAGGACGGCGCGCAGGGCAGGATCGGTCAGCGAGGAAAACACTAGCGCGCCGGGCGTGCCGGCAATCCGTGCAGCGGCTGCCTGCACCTTCTCAAGGCTGTCGATGAAAGGCAGCGCAATCAGGCTAAACTCAAGCGCAGGAAACTGCGACAGCACGCTCTTGGCCACCGCCTCGACGGTGACGCCAGTGTGATCGGATACGCAGAATACGAATCGTGGATTCATGGAGTGGATGATGCAGGAATGGATTGAACGCAGCCTGTCTGACTATATCGTTTCGCTGGATGAACTGTCGATGGCCGACGTGCCGCGCGTGGGCGGCAAGAATGCGTCGCTGGGCGAGATGATCGGCAATCTGGCCGGCGCGGGCGTCAAGGTGCCGGGTGGCTTCGCTACGACGGCGCAGGCGTTCTGGGATTTTCTCGATCACAACGGTTTGCGCGCACGCATCAATGCGCGGCTGGCGGCGCTGGATGTGGCGGACGTGACGGCGCTGGCGCAGGCGGGCGCGGAGATCCGCACCTGGGTGGAGGCGGCTGCTTTGCCGGCGGCACTGGAAACTGGGCTGCGCGGTGCGTATCGCGCCCTCGGCAATGCCGTGTCGGTGGCGGTGCGCTCGTCGGCTACGGCGGAAGACCTGCCCGACGCCTCGTTTGCCGGCCAGCAGGAAACCTATCTGCATGTGCAAGGCGAAGATGGCCTGCTCCTGTATGTGAAAAAGGTCTTCGCTTCGCTCTACAACGACCGCGCTATTG
>JAAPAA010000277.1 GCA_012274165.1 Thiobacillaceae bacterium | reverse complement strand
TTGCCCTGCTGGCCCAGATTGTCGATGTATTCAATTGTGCCGAGGGGCAACACGCTGCCGAGGCGGAATTACGCGCGCGCCGGGGCGGGTGGTTTGACCCGGCCCTGGTTGACGCATTTTTCAGCATTGCCCGGGATCCATTGTTCTGGGCCACGCTGAATTCCTCGACGCTGGAGGCCAGCGTGTTCGCACTGGAACCGGGAAACCACGAGAAGCTGCTGGACGAGGATTACCTCGACGACATTGCCGAAGCCTTTGGTCAGGTGGTCGATGCCAAGAGTCCCTATACGGCAGGCCACAGCGCCCGGGTCGGTCTGTACACGGCCTTGCTGGGAGAATCGCTGGAGATTCCCGAGGCGCGCAGGCGCTGGCTCAAGCGTGGCGCGCTCTTGCACGATGTCGGAAAACTGGGGGTCAGCAACTCAATCCTGGACAAACCCGGCAAGCTGGACGATGCGGAGTGGGAGGCCGTCAAGCGGCATGCTGCCTACACCGGGTCGATACTCGGGCGGATCAGGGCGTTCGATGAACTGGCCCGCGTCTCCAGCGCGCATCATGAACGGCTGGATGGCGGCGGCTATCCATTGGGTCTCAAGGCGGCGGAGATCACGCTTGAAACCCGTATCATCACGACCTCGGATATTTTCGATGCAATCACCGCCGAGCGTCCCTATCGCGGCGCGATCCCGGTCGAGAAAACCCTGCAGATCATGTCCGAAAGCGTCGGAACGGCGATCGATGCCACGTGCTTTGAGCATTTGAAAACAATCATTTCCGCTCACCCCGAGTATTTTCCTGGCTGATCGCAGACATCTGCGAGCCCGATTTTTTCAAGTTCAAATTCCGGATGCCATTTTTCAAATGAATGCCTTGCTTCAACCGGGCGTGCGCCGCCGCGAAGTGTGGGCCTGGGCGATGTATGACTTTGCCAACTCGGGCTATACGACCGTGGTCATCACCGCCGTGTTCAGCGCCTATTTCGTCGCCGCAGTGGCGGGCAATGCAGCGTGGGCAACGTTTGCCTGGACGCTGGCTTTATCGGTGTCCTATGCGCTGGTGATGTTCACCGCGCCGCTGATCGGCGCCCACGCCGACGCCCATGCCAGCAAGAAAAAGCTGCTGTGGCTGACCACGCTGGGCTGCGTCAGCTTTACTGCGCTGCTGTTTTTTGCCGCGCCCGGCGCGCTGGTGCTGGCCATCGTTGCGCTGGTGTTGTCCAACTATTTCTTCGGCACCGGTGAAAATCTGATCGCCGCGTTTCTGCCTGAACTGGCGCGGCCGCGTGCGCTCGGCCGGGTATCGGGCTGGGGCTGGTCGCTCGGCTACGTCGGCGGTCTGGTGTCGTTGGGCGCGAGCCTGGCCTACATCAGCTGGGCGCAGGCACACGGGCAGGGCGCGACCGGTTTCGTGCCGGTAACCATGCTCATCACCGCGGCGATTTTCATGCTGGCCAGTCTGCCCACGCTGCTGATACTGCGCGAACGCGCCACCCCGCAATCTGAGCGCACCGCCCGCAGCGCCTGGGCGCAGGTGCGGCACACGCTGGGTCATCTCGACCGCCTGCCCGATCTGAAGCGCTTTCTGCTCTGCACCGTGCTGTATCAGGCAGGCATTCAGGCGGTGATCACGCTGGCCGCGATTTACGCCAACCAGGCGTTTCATTTCAGCACCCAGCAAACGATCCTGCTGGTGCTGGTGGTCAACATCACGGCAGCCATCGGCGCATTCATCTTCGGCCACGTGCAGGATCGCATCGGCCATGTGCGGGCGATTGCTTTCACCCTGATCGGCTGGATCGTCATGGTGCTGCTGGCCTGGGCAGCGCCCGACGAGCGCATGTTCTGGGTGGCGGCCAATCTGGCCGGGCTGTGCATGGGCGCGTCGCAGTCGGCGGGGCGCGCCCTGGTCGGCCTGCTGGCGCCACCGGCGCAGCAGGCCGAGTTTTTCGGCCTATGGGGTCTGGCGGTCAAGCTCGCGTCGATCATCGGCCCGCTGACGTACGGCGTCGCCAGCTGGATCACCCACAACAACCATCGCCAGGCACTGCTCATCACCGGCAGCTATTTCGTCGCCGGGCTGTGGGCGCTGCGCGGCGTGCAGGCGGCTCGCGGCCACCGGGCGGCACGGCGGTTTGTCCTGGTCGCAATCTGAACATGCCTGACTTTCTGATCCACGAAACCGACTGGGCGCACGATGCCGAGCGCCTGAGTGCAATCCGGCGCACGGTTTTTATCGATGAGCAACGCGTGCCCGAGGCACTGGAGTGGGATGCCGACGATGCCGATGCCCTGCATCTGCTCGCCACCCGCGCAGACGGCGCCGCCATCGGCTGCGCCCGGCTGCTGCGTAATGATCATCTCTGTGGCCATATCGGCCGCATGGCGGTGCTGCCAGGCTGGCGTGGACGTGGGGTCGGCCGGGCCTTGCTGGCAGCCGCGATCAACTTGGCCCGGACCCAGGGGCACGTCACGCTCCGGCTCAGCGCGCAAATGCATGCCGCCGGGTTTTATGCGGAAGCCGGATTTGCTGCGGTGGGTGCCCCCTATGAAGAGGCGGGTATTCCCCATATTGCCATGCAGAAATGCTTAAATTAAGCGACGGAATTAACGCAGTTGTTTCAGTCAGATCGAGTTTAAGTATTTACTGATAGAGTTCGGTCAAACGCATTTTTCGCTGGCCGCCGTGCGGCCAAATCAAAGGATCAAGCAACAATGGCACAACTCAGAGCAGGGATCGTAGGAGCAGGAATCGCTGGAGCCAGCTGTGCGGGCACGCTCGCCGCAGCCGGCTGGGATGTGGAAGTATTCGAACAGGCGCCCACGGCGGGCGGACGCATTTTTACCCAGCAATTGAACACGGGCTGGGCCATGATGGGCAGCCCGTTCATCTCGGCCAAGCGCGAACCCTTTCGCAGCCAGTTGCGGGACTGGGTGCGCCAGGGTTGGCTTGTTCCCCTGCGCGGTAACGTCTGGCTGGGGCGCGCTGCCGATGCGTGGGCGCATACCCAGTTGAAGAACCATTACACCCTGCAGATCGAGCCCGCCCAGCTGATGCAGCACTTGCTCGGCACGGCCCGCCTGCACACGCAGACACGCGTGGCCACCTTGCAGCCGCGCACGATCATTCTGGAAAATGGCCAGACGATGGGCAACTACGATTGCGTGATTTGCAGCGTGCCCGCCCCGCAGGCCATTCCCATGCTCGATGCGCTGCCACGCTTGCGCGAACGGCTGGTCGACGTGCGCTATCGTCCGGTGTGGTCATTCCTGATGCGTTGGGAAGGCGGTCCGGCGGTCGATGTAATCCAGTTTGACGACCACCTGCTGAAACTGGCCGTGCGACAAACCGCCGGCGGCGAGGGGTTGTGGATGGTGCATAGCAGCAACGAATTTGCCGAAACCTATCTCGAAGCCTCGGCGATGGAAGCCTGCACGCGCGGCGCGTCGGCCTTGATGGGTTTGCTGGGCTTGCCGTGGCCGGTTGAAGTCGAAGCGTCCCACCTGTGGCGTCACGCCCAGCCAGAAGGCTCGATCGGCGGATTCTGGCTGGGTGACCGCGAGAACCGCGTGGCCCTGATCGGCGACGGCATTGCCGGAACCGGGGTTGAGCGCGCTTGGGAAAGCGGCGTGCGTCTGGCGCAATCGCTGGTGCAAGCTAAAGCGGAACTGACCAATTGTCCGGTTGATCTCGACGTGGATCAGTTTGTCTCGTAAATCGCGAGTCATGCAACGATACTAGACGGCTGAGCGGCACCTAAAACCAACATGCTCTACTTTGATCTCTTCAAATCGCTCGAGCGTGCCCGCTGGAATATGGAAACCGATATTCCATGGAGCAGTTTCGATGCCAGCAAACTGACCGACGAACAGGCGCTGACCATCAAGATGAACGCCATCACCGAGTGGGCGGCGCTGCCGGCCACCGAGATGTTCCTGCGCGATTTCGTGCACGACAGCGATTTTTCCGCGTTCATGTCGATCTGGTTTTACGAAGAGCAGAAGCATTCGCTGGTGCTGATGGAATATCTGCGCCGCTTCAAACCCGAGTTTGTCCCCACCGAGGAAGAACTGCACGCCATCCGTTTCCCGTTTGACGCGGCGCCGCCGATGGAAACGCTGATGCTGCATTTTTGCGGCGAGGTGCGACTCACCCAATGGTACAAGTGCGCCTCCGAGTGGCACACCGAACCGGTGATCAAGCACATCTACGAAACCATCTCACGTGACGAAGGCCGCCATGGCGGCGCGTATCTGCAATACATGAAACGCGCGCTGAAGCAGGGCGGATCCGGCGTTGCTGCCGCCTTCGCCAAGATTGGGTTCCTGATGGCGTCGAGCCGGCGTTCCGACAAAGCGCTGCATCCCACCAACCTGCATGTCAACGAAGCGCTGTTTCCCCAGGACACGATCCAGTCGCGTCTGCCCAACCCGGAATGGCTGGAGCACTGGCTCGACGAGCAGATCCGATTTGATGAAGTCTGGGAAAACAAGGTGATCGGCGGCATTCTGCGCAATCTTTCGAATTTGCTGGGGCAGCCTTTCGAAAACGTGCGCGACCTCAACCGCTATCGCAAACAGGCGCTTGCCGCAGACTGAGCGGTCCCAAGTCTGGGACGCTTAAAACCGCTCATCCATTCGCAAATAGCGCCACTGTCCGGACGTCACTTTTCCCAGTGACACGCCGCCGAGGCGGATGCGTTTCATCGACACCACCTGCAAACCGGCGGCTTCGCACAGTTGAGCAATTTGCCCGACCTGCGCGCCTTTGAGCGCGACGCGCAGGCGGGTTTCGTTCTGCCAGCTGACCTTGATGGCGGCCGGGGTGCGGCCGTTGTAGGGGATGCCCTGGTTGAGCCGTTTGAGTGCGTGCGGAATTAATTCCCCGGTCACTTCGACGATCACTTCGTGTTCGATCATGGCGGCGTCTTCGCTGAGTTTGCGCGAGACGTGCCAGTCCTGCGTGAAGACGACGAGGCCGCTGGCGTCGGTTTCGAGCGGGACGCAGGCGGTCAGCTGGGTGAAGTGCTTTTTCAATGGCGAGATGCCCGAATCGTCTTCCATCCAGTGGCTGGCGGCGTTGAGCAGCTGCGCCGCCAGCTGACTGCCCTGAATGGCATGATAGCCGGGCGGTTTGTGCAGCAGCAGGGTGACGGGTTCGGCCTGGCTGGGCTCGGCTTTGGGGTCGATCTCGATGCGCTCGTCAGCGACGCGCGCCTGCGGTTCTTCGACCACCACACCCTCCACCCGCACCCAGCCGCCCACAATGAGTTGCTCGGCTTCGCGGCGCGAGCAGGCGCGCAGTTCAGCGACGCGTTTGGCAAGGCGGATGGGGTTGGTCATGGCGGGCGTGTGTGAGCAGGAAGCCAGCAAGTTTAACGCCGTGCCGGTTGTTATTGCCGATGGTAGCGCGGTATGCTTTTGCACCACCCACCCAGGAGACGTTCATGAAAACCACGCTAGCCCTTTCCTTGCTGTTGTTCACTTCATCCACCTTTGCCGCCGTGATCGGCAAGGACGTCAGCTACCCGGCGAGCGACGGCACCGTGATGAAGGGCTTTCTCGCGTATGACGATGCCGCCAAAGGCAAACACGCCGGGGTGCTGGTGGTGCCGGAATGGTGGGGCGTCAGCGATTATGCGAGGAAGCGTGCGCGCATGCTGGCGGACGAAGGCTACGTGGCGCTGGTGGTCGACATGTATGGCAACGGCCAAGTCGCCGATAACCCGAAGGATGCGGCCGCTCTGGCGGGCAATGTGAACAAGAATCCGCCGCTGGCCTTGAGCCGGTTCCAGGCGGCGGAAAAGTATCTCGCTAGTCAGTCCAATGTGAAGAAAGGCGAACTGGCCGCGCTGGGCTACTGCTTCGGTGGCGGCGTGGTGCTCAACATGGCGCGCGCGGGCGAGCCGCTGAAATCGGCAGTGAGCTACCACGGCATCCTGGCCACCGATGTGGCGGTCAAGCCGGGTGCGCTCAAGACCAAGCTGCGCGTCTTTACCGGCGAGGCCGACCCGTTCGTGCCGCCGGAACAGGTCGAGGCGTTCAAGGCTGAAATGGATAACGCCAGGGCGGATTACATGCTGCTGTCGTATCCCGGCGTGAAGCACACCTTTACCAACCGCGAAGCCGACAGCTACGCCTCGCAGTTCGGCCTGCCGCTCAAATACGACAATGCGGCCGACACCGATTCGTGGACGCGCACGGTGGAATTCCTCCGGGCCACGCTGAATAATGACTGACGCCTGCGACGACCACGGTCATACGCCGCATCAATCGGGCAGCCTCGGCATCCCGCAAGTCGGGCAGTTCGACCCGGCAGCGTTCGAGCGTGCGGTCAACGACATGCTCGTCGCCTGTGGCGTTGCGCCGGATTCGGTGCACACCGGGCGCACCGCCCAGCGTGTGCGCGAACTGTGGCAAAAGCGCCTGCTCGGCGGCTATTCCATGCATCCAGCCGACGCGCTGGGCGAAGGCTTTGCTGACGACCGCGACGACATGGTTGTGGTGCGCGGGATCGCCGTGCATGGCGTCTGTCCGCATCATCTGGTGCCGTTTCGCGGCGTCGCGCACGTCGCCTACATCCCCGGTGGACGCTTGCATGGCTTCGGTCGTATCGCCCGCATGGTCGATGCCATCGGCCATCGCTTCACCTATCAGGAATGGATGACGCGCGACATCGCCGAAGCGCTGGTCACACATGGCCTGGCCGCTGGCGCGGCGTGCATCATCGAGGCAGAACAACTGTGCCTGCTGCTGGGCGAAGACCGGCGCGGCGACGAACGCGTCGTCACCCAGGCGTTTACCGGCTGCTTTAAAACCAGCGATCAATTGCGCAATGAGTTTTTGCGGGCCACTGCACAGCGGGAGCTGCGTTGATTGAGCGTGGCGCGGCGGGAACTGCGTTGATAGAGGCGACGCAGCAGAAGCATTGTTGATTCATCCTCGACACATGAAATTCGCTTGCCTGTTATTCGTGCTGATGACAACAGCGCCGCTGCATGCCGACGAGTTGCCAAACTGGACCATTGAACAACCGATCGAGGCGGTGAGCTATTTGACCGAGCCTGCGTCCAGCGAGGTAGTGGTGGTCATCAACGACAACGCGCTCGGCGGTAACCACGCAGGGCTCTTCGCGGGCAAGCTGTTGATTGATCCGGCGGGTAGTTATTTCGGCGTGCGCATCCAGGACAAGGATTGGTCGGCGCCGACGCTTGCCGACTATGCGCGCTATCAAACCGTCGATGGCCCCAATATCCGCTTGTATCGCTTTTTCCTGCAGGCGCAGGCGTTTGCTGCCATCGTGCAACGCATCCACAATGCAGGTGCCACGCCACCCTTGTTTTGCGCGTCTGCAGTGCAGAATCTGCTGGCTGGCATTGCGCCGTTTGACGCAATCGAGCCCACTGGCTGGACAACTCCGTCTGCCTTGGGAGATCGGTTGGACTCCCTGACGCGAGGCGAGGGCGCATTGGGTGTTTGCCAGAAACTGGACGCATCCCCCTGCTGATCATTCGGCTGATTGTATTAACACCCTGATCCTGGAAATGAGTCCGGTGGATGAAACCTTCCGCCTGCAATTGAACCGTGTGTTTCAGGATTGGGTCGTAGTTGAAACGCTATCTGGACACACTAAAAACTTTAAAGCGCCCAACATCAGGCATGAAAATGAAAAATGAATTAAAGCGGCCACGCACGCTGATCCTTCCACCGGCACCGTATGCAGCGGCGATTGCTGGCGGCTGGTGGCTGGATCGCCACGTGTCACCCCTGACCTTCGATGGCGGCGCAGCATCGTATCCGCTGGGCTGGTTGTGGCTGTCTGCGGGCTTGTTGTTGTTTGTGTGGACCCTCTGGACGTTTTACCGTCACCGCACCACGGTCAATCCCTATGCGGGCGCCTCCGAACTCTGCACAGGCGGGCCGTTTGTCTTCAGCCGCAATCCGATTTATCTCGGCGACTGGTTCATTCTGGCTGGGGCGTCGTTATTGCTGAACACGGCCTGGCCGCTCGCGTTCGCTCCCCTGATCTGGGCCATGATCCGCTTCGGCGTGATCCGGCACGAAGAAGCCCATCTCGAAGCCAGGTTCGGCGATGCCTACCGCGAGTACAAAGCTCGCGTCAGGCGTTGGCTATAAGCGCAACTGCTTCGATCTTTCAACCCGGGTGCGCACCATGAGCATTCTGCAAACCGCCACCCCCGAATCCGCAACCGGTGAAGTCGCCGAGATAAATCCCAGATCAAACAGGCATGGGGCCATGTAATCATCGCTATCCAGGCGTTCAGCTTCAACCCAGCTTGAGTACCGCTTGTGCGTTGCGTGTGGTGGCCTGGGCCAGCTCGTCCGTGGTCATGGCGCGCAGCAGTGCCAGTTCCGCAGCAATACGCGGCAATTCACCCGGTGCGTTGCGGCCCCGTCCAATCCACACCGGCGGTATATCGGGACTGTCGGTTTCCAGCACGATCGCATCGAGTGGCAATTCCGCCGCCAGTTGTCGCAAATGCAGCGCGCGCGGCCAGGTGAATGCACCGCCGAAACCCAGTTTGAAGCCCAGCTTGATGAATTCCGCGGCTTGTTGTGCGCTGCCGTTGAAGGCGTGAGCGATGCCACCGGGAACCTTGATCTGGCGCAGGTGCTTCAATAAAGCATCCACCGATTTGCGGCAGTGCAACAACACCGGCAAGTCGAATTCGCGGGCGATCTTCAGCTGCTCAACGTAGTAATGTTCCTGCGTGGCGGGATCGAGTTCGCGCACAAAAAAATCCAGGCCTATTTCGCCGATCGCCACCGGGCGCTGTGTCTCGATCTGCGCGCGCAGATCGGCCAGATGCTCGGGGCGATGGGTGGCGATGAGCATCGGGTGCATTCCCCAAGCGGGCAGGCAACCGGGATAACGTTCGCAGGTGGCGGCGACGGCGGCAAAGTTGTCGCGGGTGATCGAGGGAACAACCTGGATGGTGACGCCGCCTGAGCGGGCGCGCGCATATTCGGCGTCGCGGTCGGCATCGAATTCAGCCGCGTCGAAATGACTGTGGGTATCAATGAAAAACGGCGTCCTTGGAGACGCCGTTTCGTTTGCTGACGTCATGCGGATTCAGTCGTCGCTGGCAAAGCCCAGCAGCTGCAGCAGGCTGGTGAACAGGTTGAAGATCGTCACGTACAGGGTGACGGTCGCCATGATGTAGTTGGTTTCGCCGCCGTGGATGATGCTGCTGGTCTCGTACAGGATCAGGCCGGACATCAGCAACACGAACATCGCAGATACCGCCAGCGATAGGCCGGGCATGTTGAAGAAAAATGCGCCGAGGCCCGCGAGGAAAGCTACCAGGATACCGACCGCGAGGAAGCCGCCCATGAAGCTGAAGTCCTTGCGCGTCGTCATCACGTAGGCCGACAGGCCGAGAAAGATCGCGGCGGTTCCGCCCATGGCCATCATCACCACTTGCGCGCCGTTGGGCAGCGCAAGGTAATGGTTGAGCATGGGGCCGAGTGTCAGGCCCATAAAGCCGGTCAGCGCGAAGACGAAGGCAATGCCCAGACCGCTGTCACGAAACTTGGTGGTCAGGAACAACAGGCCGAAGTAACCGACCAGGGTGATGATGAAGCCGAACGGCGGCAAATGGAGTGCCGTCGACACGCCTGCGGCCAGTGCGCTGAAAGCCAGCGTCATCGACAGCAGCATGTAGGTGTTGCGAACGACCTTGTTGGTCGACATTGCCGCAGACTGGCTACGGCCGAGGGTGGTGATTTGCGGGTTCATGAAGACTCCAGAAAATGACGAGCGTCAGAATGACGCGATAAGGCATTTTAGCTGCGGATTTTTACGAAAGATAGCGTGCGGGACACCGCAACCATAGTATTGACGCGGTTTCTAGCACGATTCATCGTCAATTTGACGAATCACGCGACGAATGACGTCCGAGGTGAATCCCCGGCTGTGCATGAAACGAATGTGCCGGGCGGTTTCGGCTGCGTCGCCGGGGGGCGAGCCAAATTTTTTTTTCCATACCTCGCGTGCGCGCTCGAGTTCGCTGTTGCAGTTTTCGCCCAGTACGGCATCGATGATGGTGTCGCTGACACCGCGCTGACGCAGGTCGTAGGCGAGTTTGACGCTGCCTGCGCGTGCGCGGTGGTCGGCCACGTAGCTTTCGGCGAAGCGCTGATCCGACAGCCATTTTTTCGCTTCGAATCCGTCCAGCAAGGGAGCGATGTCGGTGGCGAAAAACCCCGCCTGTTCAAGCTTGCGGGCGAGTTCGGCGCGGCTGTGTTCGCGCCGCGCAAGCAAGCCCAGCGCGCGTTCGCGCAGCTTGCTCGCCTGCGGCCCTGCGCCGGGTTCAGGCATTGGCTTCGGTCGCGGCCATGGCCGGGTTGTTGACGCCCACGGCCAACCGTACTTTGGCTTCGATCTCGGCAGCGATTTCCGGGTGCTCTTTCAGGTATTCGCGCGCATTGTCCTTGCCCTGACCGATTTTTTCGCCGTTGTAGGCGTACCAGGCACCGGACTTGTCGACGAACTTGTGGAGGACGCCGAGTTCGATGATTTCGCCTTCGCGCGAGATGCCCTGGCCATACAGAATGTCGAAGAAGGCTTCCTTGAACGGCGGCGAAACCTTGTTCTTGACGACCTTGACCTTGGTTTCGTTGCCGATGATTTCGTCGCCTTTCTTGATCGCGCCGATGCGGCGGATGTCGAGGCGGACCGAGGCGTAAAACTTCAGCGCATTGCCGCCGGTGGTGGTTTCGGGGCTGCCGAACATGACGCCGATTTTCATCCGGATCTGGTTGATGAAAATCACCAGGGTGTTGGTGCGCTTGATGTTGGCGGTGAGCTTGCGCAGCGCCTGGCTCATCAGGCGGGCCTGCAGGCCCATGTGCGAGTCGCCCATTTCGCCTTCGATTTCGGCCTTGGGGGTGAGCGCGGCAACCGAGTCGATCACCACTACGTCGACCGAGCCGGAACGCACCAGCATGTCGGCGATTTCCAGCGCCTGCTCGCCAGTGTCGGGCTGCGAAACCAGCAGGTTGTCGACGTCGACGCCGAGTTTTTGCGCATACGACGGGTCGAGCGCGTGTTCAGCGTCGATGAACGCAGCGGTGCCGCCGAGTTTCTGCATTTCGGCAATGACTTGCAGTGTCAGCGTCGTTTTGCCGCTCGACTCCGGGCCGTAGATTTCGACCACCCGGCCGCGCGGCAGGCCGCCAATGCCCAGCGCAATATCGAGCCCCAGCGAGCCAGTCGATACGGACTGAATGTCCACGACTTCGTGGTCGCCGAGGCGCATGACCGAGCCCTTGCCGAACTGTTTTTCGATTTGCCCGAGCGCTGCGGCAAGTGCTTTCATTTTGTCTTCGGTCATTGCGGGGGTAGCCATGGTGTCTCTCCTGAGTCGGTTGCGATGGCGTGAATGTAGGGCATACATTCGCACATGTCAATAAAAAATATTACCTAAGTAAAAAATACTCAGTGTGTTGTTTTATTTAAATCGTACGCGCCTATAATTTGCCGCATCCAAGGCTTGTCCGGAGCAAGCAATATGATTTCAAAAGAAAAAATGTGGCTGGATGTGAAATGGGCAACGCGTCAGCGCTTGCAGTACATCGAGATGATGGCCTGGTATGCGGGTGTGGTGACGCGGGGGGATGTGGCGAAAGCCTTCGGTATTTCAGATGCGGCGGCGACCAAGGACCTCAAGCTCTACAGCGATCTGGCTCCCGGCAATCTTGTTTACCAGCACAGCGTGTTTGGTTTTGTGCCCAATGAAGGCTTTGCTGCAGCATTTTCCGACCTGGCGCCGGCCAAGGCCCTGCCCATCATTGCAGCCAATCTGGCGGTCGCAAATGGGCCATACGGGGCGGAGTTGATTTACGGGCTGGCGAGCGCATCACTGCCCTTGCCGGTTCGCTTGCCCAGCCAGCAGATACTGGCGCAGATCACGCGTGCCATTCGTGGTCGCCGCAAACTGCGGATTCGCTACCGTTCGCTGACTGACCGTGGCGACCGCACGAGCCCGGACAGTCCGGCGCAGCGCATGCTCGAACCCCACACGCTGGTCGACACCGGCACCCGCTGGCATGTGCGCGCCTATCACGAGGAAAGCTGCGACTTTCGCGATTTCGTGCTGTCGCGCATTACCGATGCCGAATGTCTGGACACGCCCGCCGAATCGAGCGAGCAGTACGACGAAGACTGGACCGAAACAGTGAGCCTCAAGCTCGCGCCACACAGCGGGCTGGACGTACTTAAACGCGAAAGCCTGTTACTCGATTACGGTGTGGCGAGCAACGGCGTGATTGAGGTGGAGGTGCGGCGCGCCTTGCTCGGCTACGTGCTGCAGCGCATGAATGTCGATACCACGCCGGACCATACGATGAACCCGAATGCGTACCAGTTGATGCTGCTGAATCGCGACGAGATCGAGCCATTCGCGGCGTGGGCGTTTTATTCAGGGCTGAGCTGAGCTTCAGATCACGGCTTCCCGCCTATCAGTTCAATCAGCCCGCGCAAGGCCGCTGCAACGGCACGCGCGCGGATTTCCTCGCGGTCGCCGTCGAGGCGGCAGGTGGATGACATGCGGGTGCCGTCCGCCAGCGCCCAGCCGTAGCACACCAAACCAACTGGTTTTTGCGGGGTGCCGCCGCCCGGCCCGGCGATGCCGGAAATCGCGAGGGCAGCCTGCGCGTGGCTGTGGGCGAGGGCGCCCGCGGCCATGGCGCTGGCGGTTTCTTCGGACACTGCGCCGCAGGTTTCGAGTATTTCGGCAGGCACGCCGAGCATTTCCTGCTTGGCGGTGTTGGCATAGGTGATGAAGCCGCGCTCAAACCAGGCTGAGCTGCCGGGAATGGCGGTGAGCAATTGCCCAACCCAGCCGCCGGTACACGATTCGGCGGTGGCGACCATCCAGCCGCGGGCGAGCAGCGCAGCGCCCAGTTCACCGGCGAGTTGGTGGAGTTCTTCGTCGCTTACACGAGCCATTGCAATCCTTTGATGACAGCGAGCGCATAGCCCGCTGCAAGTAGATCGTCGAACATGACGCCGAAGCCGTTTTTGAGTCGGCGATCGGCCAGCCGGATCGGCCAGGGTTTGATGATGTCAAAAAACCGGAACAACAGGAACGCGACGCCGGCCCACACCACGCCTGCCGGGGTAAACAGCAGCACCAGCGCGAAGGCGACGATTTCATCCCACACCATGCCGCCGTGGTCGGCGACGCCGAGTGCACGGCCGCTGCGGCCGCACGCCCAGATGCCGAGCAGAAAGCTGACGATGAGCAAAATGAGCTGATTCGGCAGGTCGGGCACGGCGGCAACGATCAGCCACAACAATGGCCAGCCGAGCAGGGTGCCGACCGTGCCGGGGGCTTTGGGCGCGAGTCCGCTGCCGAAGCCAAATGCGATCAGGTGGGCCGGATGCGCGAAGAGGAATTTAAGGTCAGGCCGCGAAGTGGTCATAGCCGGTTCTGTCGTAAAGGAGTGGCTGGCCATCGGCACCGGTCACACTCAGGCCTGCTTCGACAGTGATCTGGCCGATGCGGGTGACCGCGACCTCGGCGCGGGCGGCGGCGGCGTGGATCGCGTCGCGCTGACTGGTGGGTGCGGTGAAGCAAAGCTCATAGTCATCGCCCCCCGCCAGCACGCAATCGCGGGCAACGGCTTCATGCAAATAGGATTGCACCACCGGCAGCATCGGCAACGCGCTGAATTCAAGCCGGGCACCCACACCTGAGCGCTCCAGGATATGGCCGAGATCGGCCAGCAAGCCGTCCGAAATATCGATTGCACTGTTGGCCAGACCGCGCAGCGCGATGCCCAGCGCCACCCGCGGGGTCGGCAGATAGAGGGCCGGCAGCACGCGGGCGGCGTCGACCTGCTCCATGAACAGCCGCCCCTGCCGGTAGGCCAGCGCCAGCGCCGCCGAGCCGAGCATGCCGGAGACCCAGATATCGTCGCCGGCCTGTGCGCCGTCGCGTCGCAGCGCCTGTCCGGGGGGAACCTCACCCATTACCGTGATGCTGAGCGTGAGCGTGCCGCGCGTGGTGTCGCCACCGACGAGTTCGATGCCGTGCAGATCCGCCAGGCGAAAAAAACCGCGTGCAAACGCGGTCAGCCAGGCGTCGTTTTCTTCCGGCAGAGCGATAGCCAGGATCGCCCAGCGCGGTGTCGCGCCCATCGCGGCGAGGTCGGACAGATTCACCGCCAGCGACTTGTGGCCGATGCCGGCAGGGCTGTCCTGCGGCGAAAAGTGGCGGCCTTCGAGCAGCATGTCGCTGGAAACCGCGAGCTGCATTCCCGGCGTCGGCGCCAGCAGCGCACAGTCGTCGCCTACGCCCAATACCGCGCCGGGGGTGGCGCGGGTGAAGTGTTTGGCGATGAGGGAGAATTCCATAGTAGGGGGCAGGATTCAGGGATCAGGATTCAGAGGATGTACGGCTTCGCCACATGTTTAAAAAAAGAACAGCACATTCCCTGACCCCTGAATCCTGACCCCTATCCCCTGCTTTTTCTAGCCTGCCCGGCCTCCACCGCGCGCATCTCCTGCGCCAGCTTGTCGAGCACGCCATTGATGTATTTGTGGCCGTCGATGCCGCCGAATGTTTTGGCAAGCTCAACGCTTTCGTTGATGACGACGCGCATCGGCACATCGGGGCAGTTCAGCAGCTCATACGCGCCGATCAGCAGGATGCTGCGTTCGACGGGCGACAGCTCGGTGAGTTTGCGGTCGATGAAGCGGGCGATGTGCGTGCCGAGCAGATCTTCTTCCTTGATCACGCCGTAGAGCAGGGTGCGGAAATAGGCTTCGTCGGCGCGCTTGAACTGTTCGTCCTCGGCCAGGTTGGCGGCAATCAGGGTGACATCCGCGCCGCCGATCAGCCAGGCATACAGGCCTTGCAGGGCGAACGAACGGGCGTGTTTACGGGAACCGGCCATCTCAGATCCGCTTCAACAGATTGGCCATTTCAATCGCCACGCGCGCGGCGTCGCGGCCTTTTTCGGCCATGCGCTTGTGCGCCTGCTCTTCGGTGTCGACGGTAAGGATGACGTTGGCGATCGGCACGCCAGTTTCCAGTTGCACATCGAGAATGCCGCGCGCGGATTCGTTGCAGACGATTTCAAAGTGATAGGTGTCGCCACGCACCACGGCGCCGATGGCGATCAGCGCATTGAACTTGTCCGACTGCGCCATTTTTTGCAGCACCAGCGGATGCTCCAGCGCACCGGGTACCTCGACCAGCAATACGTCGTCGCGGGCGACGCCAAGCCGGTCCAGTTCGGTTTCGCATGACGACAGCAGGCCCTCGCAGATGTCCTTGTTGAAACGGCTCATGACGATGCCGATTTTGAGTCCTGCGCCCTGATAAACCGGGTCAAGTTCGGAAATGTCGCTACTGGTTCCCATATTCGTGTCCTTTCAAGCTTTGTCGAGATAGCCGGTGACTTCGAGGCCGAAGCCGTCCATCGCCGGCATTTTGCGCGGGCTGGCCAGCAATTTCATTTTGCCGACGCCGAGGTCGCGCAGGATTTGCGCGCCGATGCCGTAGTCGCGCAGATCGTATTTGCGCTCGGCAACCGGTGCCGGATTGATGCGGTGGAGCAGCGCGTCGGCGGTCTCCGGGCGGTGCAACAGCACGATGACGCCGGACTGCGATTCGGCGATGCGCTCCATCGCGCCCATGATCGGCCACGAGTGGCCGCCGCCGGTGACGTCGAGAAAATCCATCACGCTCAAAGGCTCATGCACGCGCACCAGGGTTTCGTGGTCGGCGTGGATTTCGCCCTTGACCAGCGCGAGGTGGGTTTCGCCGGCGCATTTGTCGCGGTAGGCGATCAGGCGAAACGCGCCGTACACGGTCTGGATCAGGCGGTCGGCGGCGCGCTCGACCAGGCTTTCGGTCTGGTTGCGGTAGTGGATCAGGTCGGCGATGGCGCCGATTTTCAGGCCGTGCTCCGCAGCGAACGGCACCAGGTCCGGCAGCCGCGCCATGGTGCCGTCGTCTTTCAGAATTTCGCAGATCACCGACGCGGGCACCAGGCCGGCCAGGCCTGCCAGATCGCAGCCGGCTTCGGTGTGTCCAGCGCGCACCAGCACGCCGCCGGGCTGCGCGCGCAGCGGGAAGATGTGGCCGGGCTGGATGATGTCGGAAGGCAGGGCGTCGCGTTTCACCGCCGCCTGGATGGTGACGGCACGGTCGGCCGCCGAAATGCCGGTGGTCACGCCGCTGGCCGCTTCGATCGACACGGTGAACGCAGTGCCGTGCGGGGTCTGGTTGTCGCTCACCATTTGCTTGAGGCCGAGCTGGCGGCAGCGGTCGTCGGTCAGCGTCAGGCAGATCAGGCCGCGACCGTATTTGGCCATGAAGTTGATCGCGTCCGGGGTGGCGAATTCGGCGGCCATCACCAGGTCGCCTTCGTTTTCGCGGTCTTCCTCGTCGACCAGCACGACCATGCGGCCGGCTTTCAGTTCTTCGACGATTTCTAGTGTGGAGGCGAGGCTCATCAGTCTTTGTCCGTTGTATTCGTGAATAAGGCAAGGCGTTCGACATAGCGCGCGATCATGTCGACTTCCAGGTTGACCCGGCTGCCGGCCTGCAGATGTTTCAGGGTAGTCATTTCCAGCGTGTGGGGAATCAGGTTCAGCGAAAACCGCGCGCCATCGACTGCATTCACCGTCAGCGACACGCCGTTCACCGTGATCGAGCCCTTGCGGATGATGTAGCGTGCGAGTTCCGCCGGCGCGTCGATTTCCAACTGGTGCGATTCGCCCACCGGCACAAAGCGGTGCACCGTGCCGACGCCGTCGACATGGCCCGACACCAGATGGCCGCCGAGGCGGTCCGCCAGGCGCAGCGCCTTTTCCAGATTGACTTCGGCGCCCGGCAGGAACCCTTCGGTGCAACGCAAGGTTTCGGCGGACACGTCCACCGTAAAGCTGTTGGGTGTGAGCGTCACCGCCGTCAGGCAGACGCCGTTCACCGCAATGCTGTCGCCCAGCGCGACGTCGGAAAAATCCAGCCCACCGCCACGAATCACCATGCGTGCGTCCGCGCCGCGTGCTTCGTACTCGTGGATATGGCCGATGGATTGAATAATGCCGGTGAACATGCGGGGGGTGACCTACAGTAAGGGCCGCCATTGTAGGCGTTTAGGAGAAGTGGGTGAACCCCGGCGCGTCATCCGGCGGCCATCTAATTATTTAAAGATGCACAAATCCTGAACTTGCCACAATGGCCGCTCTAAAATTGTTTGAAGGACCGGCATGACAGCGCCCAACTTGCTCGACCCCGAATCGGTGCTGCATCGCCTGCCCGCGTCGCTGGCGCGTGCGGCACAGCGTTTGATGCGGACGTAAGACCCCGCAACTTTTATCGCCCTGTCGAACCCGTCTGGCAAAGCCGGATCAGGCAGCGAGGCGTTGCCTGATCCGGCGTGCCACTCGCTTAACTTGATCCCGTATTTGCCGCTATTAAGCGTGTCACGTATCAACGCGCACTGGCAAGGGGCTTTTTTTGAATCGATTTACCGCAAAACTCGTGCATGGGTTTGCACGGCTGGCTTTTTGGCGCAAGCCAGCCGCAGCGACTCTGGAAGAAGCGGAACCCTCCGCCAGCGCGGAGCCAGCAACAGCCCGGAAGCCGAAGCGGATCGAGGCGGAATCAAGCGCGGCCACTGAGGTTCCCGTGCTGCAGGCAGGCTGGTTTGTACGCCTGAAACAAGTCTTGCGGTGGCGGCGAAATCCGGCCCAGGAAGCGGTCGCAGACTTCGACCCCGCCGTTGCCATGGAACGCGCCTCCCCGAAACTGGGCAAAGCAAGCGCAACAGCGGACGATGCGCCCATACCCAAACCGTCCTGGCTGGCATGCCTGAAGGGCGCATTCCGCCGGCGCCCCAAGCCTGAGACGCTCGAAGCAGAGGACGACACGTCCCCATCCAGTTCGCAATCACCCAGGATGGCAACTGCATCCAGCCAGGCCGAACCCGCCGCGGACGAAGAGGGGGTGCCCGTAAGCCTGGTTCAGCGTGTGCGCGCCGTCCTGTCAAACAAATGGGTGTGGATACCGGGCATCAGCGTCATGCTGGTCGCCATCATCGCGACGATGATGTGGATGCTGTTGCAGTCCGGGCAGGAGAAAAGACAATTACAGATCGAACTGGTTGCAGCACAAAAAAAACTCAAGCAGGCCAACCTCGCCAAACAGGCCAGCATCAAGCCAGCCGCCGTTAACCCAAAAGCGCCCAGACCAGCAGGCAATCCTGCTGTTGTGTCCGCCGCCGGCACACCCACTGAGCCCAATGGAGGCGTTGGCGCAGGAGGGTGCGATGTATCCAACAAGGAAAACGTCACCCAAAACCTCAAGAACTGTATCGACAGCTTCAATGCCATGGCCAATTGATGGTCTGCCTGCAGGTGCGCCCAGCCTGTCGAGCGTCATGAGCCTGTCCACATGGAATTTATTGCCAGGACCCTTATTTACGCCACGGCTGCAGATCTGCAGCGCCGTCTGACGATCAGCGAACTGCCGAACTGTGTGCGTCTATCGAAAAGGCGCTGAGTGACGCAAGCTCGAGCGGCGAGATCTACTGCGTGTGGGGAAGCTTCCATACGCATCGAGAAAACCTGTGCAGTGGCGTGCGCTTTTCCTTGCCCGGCTGTCCCCATACCTTGCAATGGACCGTAACCACCCGACAGCTACCCAACCCGCAACATACCTTTATTCATCTCACCATCAACCGTGCCGAACATTGATTGCCTGCTCTGCGCTGAGTAGCTGATAGTTGCCATTCAGTCATGCGGGTCAGGCTGCAACGGCCACGTGCTCGCAGGCATAGGGGACCTCTGCCTGTCAATAGGTCAGATGAATGGTCACAGCTGCGCCGGCTTCCGGCAGCGTGATGGCCGCGTCATTGAATGCAGGCTTGCCGGTGACTTTTGGATTGTTGGACAGGCCCCAGCCTTCCTGCGGGATCATTCCGAACAGACGGTTGAGTTCGCCGTTGCCGTCTTCATCGTGATAAGCCATCACGGCATACCGTCCCGGTTTGAGCCCATCGAGTGCGAGCGTTTGTTGGCCGCTGGGTAATACGTGACGCTGACTCGCGAGGGCTTCCTTGGGGAAGCCCTCGGCGTGGTCGAACAGCAGAACCGTGAGCGGGCCGCCGCCGGGCTTGACGCCATCGAGGGTGACGGTGAGGGTGGCAGCTTCGGCGCCGGTCAGGCACAGCATCAGCGGCAGTACGAAATAGCGGGTATTGAACATGATGAATTTCCAGGGACGGGCATTGTTAATAGACGGACTTGTCGTTGGAGGCGATGTATTCGGTGGTCAGCTTGCCCTCCTGCATCACCTTGTATGGCCACAACGTGCAGAAAGCACAACGGCGACCGCAAATCGCTCGCCGGACAATTGGACATCAGCGAACGCACCCTGTATCGCAAGCTGGCTGTTTGAAACCTTCAGTCCGGCAGCGCGATTTTCTGGTCGGTGCTGAACTGGTAATCGTGAAATACCTGCTCAGCCGTGAGCAACTGATAGCTGCCATCCGGCAGGCGGCGGGTGGTGTCCTTGAGGCGGTAGGTGGTTTGGCCGCAGGTCCAGATGTCGAAGTTGCGCATGTGGGTGCACAAACAGGTCTTGTCCTTGACTGAAATTTTTTTCACGCCCGGGTGGAGTGCTACTTCGCGGTTGTACGCGTCGATGTAGGCACAGTTGCCCTTGGCGTCGAGCAGGTAGCCGTAGGCTTCGCAGTTGGGGCGGATGCCGTCGCCGATGCCGGGGCTGCCTTTGAGCATGCGCATCGGATAGCCGGTGGGCGAAATCGTGTTGACTTCGATATCGTCTTCGCTGGCCTTGAAATACTCCTGCTTGATCTTGTCAGGCAGGCCGCATTCCTGGGTGACGGTAAAGCGCGTCGCCACCTGCACCGCAGCCGCACCCTGTTCGAGGAAGGCCGCCGCATCGCTGCCGGTGAAAATGCCACCCGCGGCGATCACCGGGATATCGAGGTGTTCGGCTTTGAGGAAGGCCAGCACTTCGCCCACCAGCGTGCGCAGATCGTATTTCCACCAGTCCTCGACGCCGAAACCCAGGTGGCCGCCGGCGAGCGGCCCTTCCACCACGACGAAGTCCGGCAGGCGCTGCAGCCGCGCGTTCTTGCGCAGAAACAGCGCGAGCGCGCGCGACGACGAGACGATAATGCCGAGTTTGGCGTCGCGAAAGCGCGGATGGTCTTCGATCAGCGCAAACGAGCCGAGATGCAGGCCGGCGGACAGCGTGATACCGTCGATGCCGGCATCGAGCGCGGCCGACAGCCGCATGCGCAGGGTTTCGCGCGGCGCATTCATGGTGAGCTTTTCCATGCAGTTGATGAAAATCAGCCCGTCGCCGCGCTTGGCTTCCATGGTGCGGGCGACATGGTTACGCGTCGCTTCTTCCAGCGTCGGCAGGCAGAACTGCACCGACGACTTGTCGCTGTTGGCGACGTTCGCCTTGTACTGCTTGAGTTTCTGGCTGACAAACTTGGTGTCGAAGCGGGTGTCGGACACAGTCTGCACCATGGCGTCGGAGATATGCCCGATGCCGCCGAGGCGTGCCACTTCGAGTGCCAGCTCGGCGCTCGAGATGTCCACGCCCATGCCGCCGATGATGATCGGAACCAACTCCGGTTTGCTACCTTGATTGGGAAAGCGCAGGCGGAAATCATCCACACGTTTCATTTTGATCCTTTGTTTTTGTTGGCAGGCCTGTCCAATTGTCAGGCTCGACTTTCCACTTGAGGAGGTAAATTGTATCCACAACCACACGGATCACACTGGAAAAGTTCCGGACCTCGCCGTCGCCTCAGCTTGCGCGCGGCTCCATGCGGCGTCTCAGCTGAATCGGCCGCCATGCTGTGCAATCCGGCGCGTGGCTGACAACAGATTCCACCTCGCCAGCCCCGCCGATCGAGCCAGCACGCTCCCCGCCACCCCGGCCAATTGAGGCCATCCTGGTGGTGGCGATCAGCACTGCCTGAGCGTGCCTGCAGTTGCGCCAGAAGATGAAGCCAGTCGAGGAAGGGTACCGGCCGTCAATATCTCGTCCCAACTCGGATGCGGCCCGATGCGTTGCGCCAAAAATTCGACCAGCGCCCGCACCCGGTGGGGCACGTAGCGGTTGCCTGGAAAAATGGCATGGATCCCCATTTCAGGCGTCTGGAATCCGGGCAGCAGGATCTCCAACTGGCCTTCCCGCACCGCCTGTTCGGTGATGAAAGTCGGGGTGTAGCTGATGCCCAGGCCACGTATTGCCGCAGCGAGCAGGGCATCGCCGCTGTTGGCTTCCAGCCTGCCTTTGACCGGAAACCACTGCGTTTCGCCGTCGATCACAAAAGCCCAGCTTGAGCGCGCAGCCAGCAGATAGCCGAAGCACTCGTGCTCGATGAGTTCCCGCGGATGCTTGGGACGGCCATGGCGCTGCAAGTAGTCCGGCGAG
>JAAPAA010000276.1 GCA_012274165.1 Thiobacillaceae bacterium | reverse complement strand
GTTCTGCGTCGTCGTCCACAAGCCATCTGCGGCAAGCCGCCGCGAAACAACCTGAAACAACCTGTAGCGCCAGCGTAAGACCGCAGAAACCCCTGCCCGTGATACTGCGTCCACTGCCAGCGGAAACGAGTCCCTGGTGGCCATTCCCTCGCATCCATTCACAAGCCAAAGGAACAAAATCATGACTCAATCCAAATTCAAGATAGCCGCTTTTGCCGCCCTGATCGCACTAGGCACAACCCTTGATGCGCAAGCCGGCGGGAAAGGCAGCGGCATGGGCGGCGGCGTGGGGCAAATGCACAGCCAGGGTTCGGCCCAGATGGGTGGACAGGGCATGAGCCAGACCGGCGGCCAGTTCATGAATCAGCAACAGCATGCCCAGGGTAGCGGCAACATGACGCGCGAGCGGACTCAAACCCGCGAGCTGACCCAGACCCGGACGCAAACGCGAAGCAGCACGCCGGACATGCAACAAGACATGGCCCAGCGCCGCGCGATGAACCAGGATCAATATCAAATTCGGCAGACCACGCAGGCTGACGGAATGATGGCAGCGCAATAATCCTGTCCTTCCAGCGTGGCAGGTGGATTCATCCGCCTGCCACGTTCCCCCGTTCGTGAAACAACCTGTAACACCTGCGAAAACATCCGGAAGCACCTTCGCCGGATACTTTGCTCATCTGCTACGGAATTGAAACGCCATGTGGCTCAAACCCAGACACTTTTTCCTGTTGGCTCCCCTGCTGCTCGTCACGGCGGTTCAGGCTGCGCCAGGCAAGGGTTCGAGCGTGTCTTCACCGGCCCCCAAACCGAACTCGCCCAGCGCCCATCCGCAGGCGCACGGAAGCGCACACGCGAAAGACTACCCGCGCAGCGGCAGTCGATACGGAATCGGTTATGAGGCCCGCCATGGGATCAGTCCGGAGGCACGAAGTGATCGGGTCGATCGCATCGAGCGTCCTGACCGCCCTGAGCGGGTGGAGCGCCCAGAACGCATTGAACGTGATGATCGAGGGCGCTGACGCATCACTGGGCGCTCAATTTTTCATCCTGTCGGAGAATTAGAAATGTTCAAGCAATCAGTCGCTGCCCTCGCACTTGCATGGATCGTCGTCCTCAGCACGCCGCTTCATGCCGCCACCAGCATGAGCTCGGCGGTGTCGAGCCTGTCGCAGGCGGAAAGGAACGACCTGCTTTACATGCGCGAGGAAGAAAAACTGGCGCGCGATGTGTACCTGACCCTTTACGAAACCTGGCCGCTGGCGGTCTTCAGCAACATTGCCAGTTCCGAGCAGAGCCACATGGACGCCCTGCTCAAGCTGCTGCGCACGTACCGCCTGCCCGACCCGGCTGCCGGGAACGCGATCGGCGAATTCTCCAGCCAGACGCTGCAGTCGCTCTACAACACCTTGATGGACAAAGGCCGGCTCAGCGCAGTGGACGCGCTGCAGGTCGGCGGCATCATCGAGGAAACCGACATGCGCGATATCGTGGCCGCGATTGAACACAGCGACAACGCTGACATCGACGCCACCTATGACAACCTGCTGTGTGGCTCGCGCAATCACCTGCGCGCTTTCGCCCGCAACCTCGAGTCGATGACCGGCCAGCCTTATACGGCGCTGGTCCTCACGCAGGATGAGGTCGATGCCATACTGAACAGCCCGCTGGAGCGATGCGGCAAATAAGGCTGGCCCCACCCACGGGACAAAACCAGCCATGAATGCATCAGCGCTTGCTGACGGGGGCTGCAGCAGCGCTGATCTTCCTTATGGCCCCCAATGTTTCAGGAGCACGATCATGTTGAACAAGCCCTTGATGATTTCAATGCTGGCAGGCAGCCTGCTGCTTGCCTTCAACCCCGGCTTTGCTGCAGATTCGTCCGCGCAGAGCAAGACACAGACACAGGAACAGGTTTACGGCAGCCAGTTGATGACTCCGCAGGAACGCAGCGCGTATCAGACCAAGATGCGCGCCGCCAAAACCAACGAAGAGCGTGAACAAATCCGTGCCCAGCATCACCAGGAGATGCAGGTGCGCGCCAATCAGCAAGGCGTCACCTTGCCCGATATGCCGCCCGCGCCAGGAATGGGCGGCGGCATGGGGCCCGGAGGTGGTTCAGGCATGGGTGGCGGCATGGGCCCAGGGGGTGGCTCGGGTTCTGGCAGCGGCGGTCGATAACTCGCACTTAAGATGTGATGTGTCCTTAAAGGCGTCGCAACAGCGGCGCCTTTTACTTTGACGCGCCCTTTATGATGGGGGCGGAACAGCCTCAGGCGCATTGACCTGATCGGCGACGCCAAGACGGATAATGAAGCTGGCGAAGGGAGACCGCTATGAAACTGACTTTTCTGGGTGCAGCACGCGAGGTGACGGGTTCCAGTTATCTGGTGGAAGCCGACGGCGTGCGTTTTCTGGTGGATTGCGGGATGTTCCAGGGCGGCCGCGAAACGCGCGCCAAAAACTACCGCGCCTTTGATTTCGATCCGCGCAGCATCGATTTTGTCATTCTCACCCATGCCCACATCGACCATTCCGGGCTGTTGCCGCGGCTGGTCGCACTGGGCTTTCGGGGCACGATCCACACCACCCGCGCCACCTGCGACCTGCTGGCGGTGATGCTGCCGGATTCCGCCCACATCCAGGAAAAGGAAGCCGAGTACGCCAACCTCAACCGCTTCCGCCAGCACATGGCCAAGCGTGAAGCAGCACAGGGAATGCCGCCGCGCGACACGGCGCCGCTGTATACCGTGGCGCAGGCGCAGGCTTCGCTGAAGCAATTGAATCCGGTCGACTACGACCTGGAAATCACGCCGCATCCGCAGGTGCGCTGCACCTTTCGCGACGCCGGCCACATCCTCGGCTCGGCGATTGTCGAAGTGTGGGTGGGCGAGGGCACACGCCGCCGCAAGATCGTGTTTTCCGGCGACCTCGGCCAACCCGCGCGCCCCTTGTTGCGCGACCCCACGCATATCCACGACGCCGACTACCTGGTGGTCGAATCGACCTACGGCGACCGCGAGCACAAGAGCATGGAAGCCACCGAGGACGAACTGGTGGCGGCGATCAACGACACGATCGAGCGCAAGGGCGGCAACGTCATCATTCCTGCCTTCGCGGTGGGGCGAACCCAGGACATGCTCTATCTGCTGGCCGACCTCACCCGGCAGGCGCGTATCCCCAAACTGACCGTGTTCGTCGACTCACCGATGGCCACCGCCGCCACCGAGATCACCTACAAGCACATGGAACTGCTGGATGCCGAAACCCATGCTCTGATGGGCAAACATGGCGGCATGGCGCATTTCCGCAAGCTCGAATTCGTCGAGGACGTCGAAGAATCGAAGTCGCTCGACCGCATCCGCGGCGGCGCCGTCATCATTTCGGCCAGCGGCATGTGCGAAGCCGGGCGCATCAAGTTTCATCTGCGTGCCAACCTGGCGCGCCGCGAATCGACCATTCTCATCACCGGGTTTCAGGCCGCAGGCACCTTCGGCCGCCGCCTGGTCGATGGCGCCAAACGGGTGCGCCTGCTCGGCGAGGACATCCCGGTGCGCGCCGATCTCTATACCCTCGGCGGGCTGTCGGCGCATGCCGATCGCACTGCGCTGCTCGACTGGCTGGGCCACTTCCGCAGCAAGCCGCGCCGGGTATTCGTGGTGCACGGTGAAGACACCGTGGCAACCGGCTTCGCCGCCGAACTACAAACACGCCTGGGTTGGGATACGATGGCGCCGACGCCGGGGTTCAGCGTCGTCCTCGATTAGGCCAAGTCCACATGAAACGAAATCCCCCTCTGCGCGGAATCATTCCGCTCGCCTTGCTGTGCGCAGGCCTGCTGGGTCATGCGCAAGCCGCCTCGATGGCCGACTGGGAAGGCTGCAGCTCGATTCCGGCGGATGTCGATCGCCTGACGTGCTACGACCGTGTGTCAGGGCGCGCGCAACCAGAGGCGGCACCGGTTCCTCAAGCAACACCTGACGCCAAGTCGCCGCCCGCGCCGCAGCCCGTTGTCGCGCAAGCCGCCCCACCACCGAACCCCAAGCTGCTGTCGACCCTGTCGCGCCACTGGGAGCTGGACGACGAAGCCAAGCAGGGCGCGTTCCTGTTTCGCCCGCACCACGCCAATTATTTCCTGCCGCTCAAGGTCAGCAACCGGCCGAACAACACGCCGTTTCAGGACTCGCTTAGCCAACCCGATCAGGAACTCGACCCCGTCGAAACCGAATTGCAGCTGAGCTTCAAGATCAAGGCGATGGAGGGCATGTTTGGCTACGACAACGCCGACCTGTGGTTCGGCTACACCATCACCTCGTTCTGGCAGGCCTACAACAGCACCATTTCCTCGCCATTCCGCGAGTCCGACTATTCTCCGGAAGCGATGCTGGTGTTTCGCACCGACTACGAAATCGCCGGTTTGCGTGGACGCTTTCTCAATATCGGGGCGTTGCACCAGTCGAATGGCCGCTCGGAAGGCCTGTCGCGCAGCTGGAACCGCATTTACGCTCAGTTCGGGTTTGAACGTGACAACCTGGCGCTGCTGATCCGCCCGTGGTACCGCATCCCCGAAAGCGCCGGGAACGACGACAACCCCGACATCGAAGATTACCTGGGGCATGGCGACCTGACAGCGGTCTATCGCGATGAGCGCAACGCCTATTCAGTATTGCTGCGCAAGAACTTCGAGACCGGCTACGGCGCGATGGAACTGAATTGGAGCTTCCCGCTGGTTGGACGGCTGAAGGGCTATGTGCGGTATTTCAACGGCTATGGCGAGTCGCTGATCGACTACAACCACAGCCAACAGACGTTTGGCTTCGGGGTAAGTCTCACCGAAGGCATGTAGGCCGGGCTCATTTTTTTTCCGACAGCGCCCGATCCAGCATGGCGCGCACGTATTTCGCCGGGATGGCATAACTGATGCCGCTGGGCGCCGAGAGCGCCGCATCTTTCGAGCCTTTGACATAGACCGAATTGACCACGCCCAGCACTTCGCCCGTATCGGGGTGCCACACCGGACTGCCACTGTTGCCGGGATAGGCGACGGCGTCGAGCTCGAATACTTCGAACGGATCGCCTGCCTGCCTGAGCGCGCGCAGGTTGAGCTGGGCCGCACTTGCGACCGGCGTGTAGATGGGAATGATGGCGGCGAGCCCGGCGCGGTGGGTGGACGGGTTGAGCCCCAGCACCGAGCCGATGGGATAACCGGTGAAATAGAGCTGCCAGCCTTCGCGAGCCAGGGTCGAATCGCCCAGCTTCAACGTGGGGAGCGGCGCGCCGGCGACTTTCAGCAAGGCGAGATCATGCGCCTTGTCGATGAAGACCAATTGCGCACTGCGCACGTTCACCTGGCGGTCGCGGCCAATGAACACTGCAAACGATTCATTCTTTTCCGTATCCAGCGGCGCGACAAAAATATGCGCGCAGGACACCACATAGCTGCCGTCGAGCACGGCAAACCCCGTGCCTTTCAGGTTGGCAGGCGGGCGGCCGGTGGGGTTGTACGTACCGACACCTACAACGGCCGGCTTCACGCTGAGCAAGGTATCGGCAACGTCGGCGCGTGCAGAGACGCTCGGCATCCAGCCTGACAATACGGCCATCGCCCACCAGACGCATGCCGATGACCGCAAAGTGGTATGCCGCTTGCTAATTCGTGTAGCAGTCCTCTGCCGGACGCGGGCGGGCAATGCCACACAAATTCGATACAATCCGGGCAGAAGCATAGACAGACTATTCATAAGGGAATCCAAGCATGAGCGTTGTTGCGGTTGTTGGGCTGGGCTATGTGGGTCTGCCGTTGGCGGTGGAATTCGGCAAGAAGACGACCACCATCGGTTATGACCTGTCGGTTGAAAAAATCGCCAGCTACCGTCGATTCTGCGACCCCACCGGCGAGGTTTCAACGGACGACCTCAAGGCCGCCACCCAATTGACGGTGACCACCGACCCCGCCGATCTGGCGCAGGCCGACTTCATCATCGTCGCCGTGCCGACCCCGGTCGACGCCGCGCACATCCCCGACTTCTCGCCGCTGGTCGGCTCCTCCACCACCGTCGGCAAGTACCTGAAGAAGGGCGCCACGGTCATTTACGAATCCACAGTCTACCCCGGTGCCACCGAGGAGGTCTGCATCCCGATTCTGGAAAAACAGTCGGGTATGAAATGGCTACAGGACTTCCACGTCGGCTACTCGCCCGAACGCGTCAACCCCGGCGACAAGGAACGCACCATCACCAAGATCGTGAAAGTGGTGTCGGGTGACGATGCTGCCACCCTGGATAAAGTGGCGGATCTCTACAGCAGCGTGATCACCGCCGGCGTCCACCGCGCCAGCAGCATCAAGGTGGCCGAAGCCGCCAAGGTGATCGAAAACACCCAGCGCGACCTCAACATCGCGCTGATGAACGAACTCTCGCTGATCTTCCACCGCCTCGGCATCGACACCCTCGAAGTGCTGAAAGCCGCCGGCACCAAATGGAATTTCCTGCCGTTCCGCCCGGGCCTGGTGGGTGGCCACTGCATCGGCGTCGATCCCTACTACCTCACCCACAAGGCCGACATGCTGGGCTATCACCCGCAGGTGATCCTCGCCGGCCGCCGCATCAACGACGGCATGGGCGCCTATGTCGCGCAGGAAACCGTCAAGGGCATGATCGCCAACGGCGTGCAGGTCAAGGGCGCCAGGGTCAACGTGCTCGGCCTCACCTTCAAGGAAAACTGCCCCGACCTGCGCAACTCCAAAGTGGTCGACGTCATCCGCGAACTGCAGTCGTTCGGCTGCGATGTGCATGTGCACGACCCGCTCGGCGAAGCAAAGGAAGCCGAACACGAATACGGCATCAGCCTCACCGCATGGGACGACCTGCCCGCGTGTGACGCCATCGTCGCCGCGGTTTCGCACGCGGCCTACCTGGAAAAATCCTTTGCCGAACTGACCGCCAAGCTGAATCCGGGCGGCGCGTTCACCGACGTCAAATCGGCCTACGATCCGGACGTGGTCAAAGCGGCGGGCTTCAGGCTCTGGAGATTGTGATGAGCGCGTTCGACGCGCTCAAAGCGCAGCTCCCGGCCGCGCCCCGAACCTGGCTGGTGACCGGCGTCGCCGGCTTCATCGGCAGCAATCTGCTGGAAGCCTTGCTGCAACTTGATCAACGCGTGGTCGGACTGGACAACTTCGCCACCGGCCATCAGCGCAACCTCGATCAGGTGCAGGCCAGCGTCGGCGCCGAACGCTGGGCGCGCTTCAGCTTCACGCGCGGCGATATTCGCGATCCGGAAACCTGCCAGGCCGCCTGCCAAGGCGTGGATTACGTCCTGCACCAGGCCGCGCTCGGCTCGGTACCGCGCTCGCTCGAAGACCCGCTCACCACCCACGCCTCCAACAACACCGGCTTTCTCAACATGCTGGTCGCCGCGCGCGACGCCCAGGTCAAACGCTTCGTCTACGCCGCGTCGAGCTCCACCTACGGCGACCATCCCGGCCTGCCCAAGGTCGAGGACGTCATCGGCAAACCGCTGTCGCCCTACGCCGTCACCAAGCTGGTGAACGAGCTGTATGCCGACGTGTTCGGCCGCTGCTACGGCATGCAATCCATCGGCCTGCGCTATTTCAACATCTTCGGCCGCCGCCAGGATCCGAATGGCGCCTACGCTGCGGTGGTGCCGAAATGGGTGTCGAGCATGGTTCACAACGAGCCGGTGTACATCAACGGCGACGGCGAAACCAGCCGCGACTTCTGCTACATCGACAACGTCATCCAGGCCAACCTGCTCGCCGCCACCAGCACACACGCCGAGGCGGCCAACCAGGTCTACAACGTCGCCGTCGGCGACCGCACCACGCTCAACCAGCTGTTCGAAGCGATCCGCATGCTGCTTGCACCGAAGTTCCCCCACCTGGCCGACTTCAAGCCGGTGTACCGCGACTTCCGTGCCGGCGACGTGCGCCACTCGCTCGCCGACATTGCCAAGGCGCACACCCGGCTCGGTTACCAGCCCACTCACCGCATCGGCGAAGGACTGGCCGAGGCGATGGACTGGTATGTGGCGGACCTGGCGCGCTGAACGCCCGTGAGGCGCGGTAGCCGAAACATGACGCAACATGATGCCCCTGCCACAAACTGAATCCGGCGACGAACCCAAACCCAGCGCGCTGGATATCCTGTTGCGGCGCATGCAGCGCGAAAGCGACTTCCCCGCCTTGTCCGAGGCGATCGGCGCGATCAACCGTATTGCTTCTTCCGACAAGGAAGGCGTCAACGAACTGTCCAACAATATCCTCAGGGACTTCGCGCTCACCAACAAGCTGCTGAAGCTCGCCAACGTTGCGTTCTACAACCAGGTTGGCGGCGGCACCATCAGCACGATTTCGCGCGCGGTGGTGATCCTCGGATTCGATGCGGTGCGCTCGATCGCGCTGAGCCTGATCCTGTTCGACAACCTGGAAAACAAGGCGCACGCGCAGCAGCTCAAGGAAGAGTTCGTCAAAGTGCTGTACGCCGGCATGCTGGCGCGCGAACTGGCGGGCAGCACGCAAATCAGGGATGTGGAAGAGGCATTCATCAGCGCCATGCTGCACCACCTGGGACGCATGGTGGCGACGTTCTACTTTCCGATGGAAGCCGCTGCGATCAAGCAACGGGTTCAGGCAGACGCGCTAAGCGAAACCCAGGCCTCGATCGAGGTGCTGGGCGTGTCGTTCGAAAATCTCGGGATGGGTGTAGCCAAGAACTGGGGCTTTCCGGATCAGCTGGTGCTGAGCATGAAAAACCTGCCCGACGAAAAAATCAAAAAAGCCGCCATCAGTACTGAACCCTTGCGGGTACTGGCGGGGTTTTCGAACGCGTTATGCGAAGTCATCCTCAATACGCCGGACGCGGATCGCAGCAAGGCACTGGCCAAACTGACCCTGCGTTTCGGCGACTGCTTGCCGGTCACCGAGAAACAGCTGAACGGGCTGATGGAAAAGTCGATGCAGGACATCGCCCAGTTCGCCTTGGCCGTGAATGTGAATCTGAAACAGAGTGCGTTTGCGCAGCAAGTCACGAAATGGGCGGGAATGCCGATGCCGTCGGCGCCGGCGCCGGCCGAAAGCAAGCTTGCAGATGGAGCGCCTGACGACGCAACCGCGCCACAAACGGCGCTGGATGACAGCGTGCTGCACGAGCGCGCATCGATACTCGATGCCGAATCAGACGAAAGCGATCACACCGCTCAACGCAGCAGCGCACAGATACAGGCGGTTCTTACCTCGGGCCTGCAGGACGTCAGCAATTCGCTGATCGACGACGCGGTGTCCATCAACGATATCCTGCGCATGATTCTGGAGGCCATGTATACCGGCATGGGGTTCGCGCATGTGCTGTTGTGCATCAAGGATGGCCGCCACAACACCATGTGCGGCAAGTTCGGTTTCGGCGACAACGTGCAGGATTTGATCAGGGCCTTCGACTTTTCGCTGGCGGCACAGCCGGATGTGTTTCTGGTCGCCCTGCAAAACAATGCCGACATCCTCATCACCGACATCGACGAGCCGAAAATCGCAACCCGCATTCCGGCCTGGTACCGCAAACATGTCACGGCGCGCACGTTCGTATTGTTTCCGATCATCGTGAAGGGCAAGCCGATCGGCCTGATTTACGCCGACCGCCCCCATCCGGGCGACATCGCCATTCCCGAAAAAGAGCTGTCCCTGCTGAAGTCCTTGCGCAACCAGGCCATCCTGGCCATCCGGCAATCGCTGTAGGTTTTACCTGGCCTTGCTCGCAGGCTGAATCGGGTATTGTGCAAAGGCCGCAGCCACCGCTGCGTCAATGCTGGCCTGCAGGTTATCCAGCATGTCCTGCGTCACGATGTCAGTGACCAGTCCTTCCCACACCAGCTGTTTGCGTGCCGCGTCAACAACATCGATATTCAGCGTGCCCTCCTGATAGGGCATCACCGTGGTCAGATCCCGGTACAGCGGCCACGCGCCGTACATTCCCGCACGATAGCCATAGTAGCCAACCCCCACCATGGGTGCCGGCGTGGTGATCACGCGCATTTTTTCAGTCAGCGCCGTGTTGAAATTAACCAGCAGCTGCGGATTGCTGCTGACCCGATGCATGCCGCGCGCCTCCATTTCGCGCTGTGTCGCCGCCGCCAGATATTGCGACACCATGCTCTGGTAGCCGTTGCGGTCGGTACCGAGCGGGCTGACAAAACCGAAGGTCTGGTAGTGCGTGAAATCGGCCGAGCGGTCGTACTCCACCCGCACATCGGGTCCGCTGGCACAGCCGCCCAGCACCAGCAGCGAGGCCGCCACGGCGAGCGGCAACAGATTTCTCATCCATCCGGTTTTCATGTTTGGGCGTCTCCATCGTCGATTGGCAGCACTTATGCGAAGTATAGGATTCCCGTTTGCGGAAGGACATTTAAATGAGCCCGTCACCCGAACATGATGCAGGGCAAGCCGGCAATGCGGATCCGGCATAATGGCAAGATGCCTATTGACCGGATATTTCTACGCCTCGCCACCGCGCTGTTGCTCGCCAGCCTTTGGGGTTCCGCTTACGCTGCCGCTCTGCCTGCGGCCTTCATCGACGCGCTCAAACAAGCCGATATTCCGCTCGACCATGTAGCCGTGGTGATTCAACCGCTCGATGCAACCGAGCCGCTGCTCACTCACAACGCCGACGCCGCCATGAATCCAGCATCGGTGATGAAGCTGGTGACGAGCTTCGCTGCGCTGCAACAGCTGGGGCCGCGTTACACCTGGGCGACGGACGTGTGGGCGAACGGGCCGATTGAGAACGGTGTGCTGGAGGGCAATCTGGTCATCAAGGGCTATGGCGACCCGGCCCTGACGCTGGAACGCATGTGGCTGCTGCAACGCGAATTGCGCGCGCGCGGGGTGCGCCAGGTTCATGGCGATCTGGTGCTCGACACCAGCTATTTCGAATTGCCGCCAATCGACCCCGGCGCATTCGACGGCGAACCGCTGGAACTGTATAACGCAGCGCCCGGTGCACTGCTCGCCAATTTCAATGCGACGACGCTGCGCCTGAAACCGGATGGCGACGCCGTTCAAGTCGTGCCCGATTTTGCGCTGCCGGGCGTGACGATCCGCTCTAAGATCGCGTTGACCCCGGCCGCCGCCTGCAACGGCTGGAAAGATGACGTGACGCCGGGCATTGCCGATCCCGTACGCCGCGAACTGGTGCTGAGCGGGCATTACCCGCGCGGCTGCGGCGAGCAGACGCTGTCGCTGAATCTGTTTGACCCCGCAGCGACCTTCGATCTCATCTTTCGCGGCGTGTGGGCGGAGGCGGGCGGCACCCTGTCCGGCCCGACCGTGCCCGGCATCGCGCCCACGACCGCGCCGCTGCTGCATGTCGAGTCGCCGCCGCTGACCGATGCGCTGATCAGCCTCAACAAATATTCCAACAACCTGATGACGCGCAATCTGTTCCTGACGCTGGGCGCGGAAAGCTTCGGCGCGCCCGCGACCCTCGACAAGGGCGCGCGTGCTGTTCGCGCCGCGCTGATCCGGCAAGGGGTGACGGTGGACAAGCTGGTGCTGGAAAACGGCGCGGGTCTGTCGCGCATCGAGCGGGTCAATGCGCGGCTATTGGGAGAACTGCTGCGCGCGGCCTATGCCAGCCCGCTGTTTGCCGAATTCGAATCGGCGCTGCCCATCGTCGCCATCGACGGCACGCTCAAGCGCCGCTTCAACGGCAGCTCGCTTGCCGGCAACGCCCATCTCAAAACCGGCACCCTGCGCGACGCCAGCGCGCTGGCCGGTTATGTCTACACCGCCAGCGGACGCCGCGTCGTATTCGTCATGCTGGTCAATCACGACCTCGCCAGCCGGGCGATCGAGGCGCAACGGGCACTGCTGGAATGGGTGTGGGCCGACGCAGCCACGCCGCCCACTTTGCCAAACGAATGAGTTTTCCTGATTTGCCGGACTGGGTAGCATGGATTGCGCAGGATGCGAATGGCGCGCTCTGGGGTTACGAAGCCGAGCCCAACAAGCAGGATCACGGCTGGTATGAAAACGAGGTGGGGCGCATCGTGCGGTTGGGTTCAGGCACGCCACCCGTTGACTGGGAAGCAACGCTGATCCGGCGGGTGCGCGGTTAGCTGGCGCCGGAATAGCCTCGCAGTTTGGCCTATATTGAACGAAGAACATCACACGTGGGCCGAGATGGGCATTTACCCTGAAATTTCGCCAAGGCAGGTCCGCGTGGAGACACACGCCCAGCAGCCTTCTGATGCTCAAGATATGGGTATTCTTAGCCCACCGATCGCACGGAGCTTTCAGCAACTTCCGATATCGCTGATCGTCAATTTGGTAAACGGCCTCATTCTGTCAGTTGTTCTATGGGACGCCGCCTCTGCGCCCGTTCAGCTAATCTGGTTACTGTTGCTCATCGCCGTTACGGGTGCCCGCTTTCTGACCTTGCGGGCCTATAGAAAGGCCGCGCCGAGCACCGCGTCGGACCATGCTGCCTGGACGCGCCATTTCGTGGTGGGAGCATGCGCTGCGGGTGTCGTGTGGGGTGCGTCTGGCGTCCTCCTGTTTCACCCCAGTTCTCTTCCACACCAAGTCGTTCTCGCTTTTGTGCTGGGTGGAATGATGGCTGGCGCAATGCCTCTGCTCTCATCCGTGGGCCACGCCTATTGGTACTTCGCGATCCCGGCCGTGCTGCCTATCAGCCTACGCATGCTGTACGTGGGCGATACCATCCATCAAATTATGGGGTTGATGATAGCGATCTTCGCTATCGCCATGCTCGCCTCGTCGGCCCAGGTGCACCGACTGTTTCGTGATTTGGAAAGACTGCGCCGCGAACTGATTTCGTCAATGGAGCTGGGCAATGCGCTCGAAAATCTGGTCCGTCTGGATGCCCTCACAGGAATCCCCAACAGGCGCTTGTTCGAAGAAGAACTCAACAAGGAGTGGGGAAGAATGGAACGCGACAAAGAGACGCTGTCGGTCATCATCGCCGATATCGACCACTTCAAGGAATACAACGACTTCTATGGACACCCTGCCGGCGACACATGCCTGGTCAAGGTGGCGCAAACGATGCATCTCGCGCTGTCTCGTCCCGGTGATGTGGTGGCCAGGATCGGTGGAGAAGAGTTTGCGTTCCTGCTGCCGCGAACAAATTTGCACGGGGCCATCGCCGTGGCCGAGCAGATACGCGAGCACATCCTCGCATTGCATCTGCCCCACGAAGCAACGACCGTGGCCAAGCAGGTCACCTTGAGTTTCGGCGTTTCGTCGTCTGATTCCGGTTTGGTCTCCTCGCCTGCCGATCTGATCTGCGCTTCGGACGTGGCGCTATATGAGGCCAAACACCGCGGACGAAACCAGGTTGCACCAACTGCAACTTAGGCTGACCCGCCGCTCAATCAGTTGCGCGCGTCCTTCGGCTTGTTGCCCCTGGCGTAATCGTTTTTCGCCGGCGCATAGGCCGGGCGCGGCTGGTGCGAAACAAACTCAGCGACGTCGATCGCATCCTGCTCACTCAGCGTATTGCCTTGTCCCAGCGGCATGTTGTGCTGGATGAACGCGGCCGCGGTATAGGTGCGCGCCATGCCCGCGCCGATATTGAACGAGGCATTGCCCCACACCGGCGGGAAGAGATAGCCCCCGGTCGGGTTTTTCATGCCGTCGCCGTTGACACCGTGGCAGCTCGCGCATTTTTGCGCGTAAATCTGCTTGCCGTGTCCCGCATCCGGCACCAGCGCCGTGTTGACCTTGCCCATGCCGCGCCCCTCGACCGCCCTCCCGGCCGGCACGCCGGTCGACAGCCATTGCATGTACATCAGCATGGCGTTCATTTCCTTCGAATCGTAAGCCAGCGCCTTGCCGTTCATCGAGCGCTCAAAGCAATCGTTGATGCGCTGCTGCAAGGAATTGATATTGCCGTTCCGGCTGCGAAACTCCGGGAACACACCCCACAAGCCAACGTAAGGCCCGGCCAGCGCAACCGTTCCACCGCCGAGATGGCAATTGCTGCAGTTGAGACCATTGCCCACATTTTTCGGCAACTGCTTGCGGGTGTCGGTAACGAGCAACTTGCCCAGCCTGATCGCGTCGCCTTCCTGGCCTTTGGGAATCGTCGATTCGGCGGGCAGGCTGAACGGCGCGGGTGCGGCGTGAGCCGTCATCCCGGTCGTGGCTATAAGTGCGGCGAGCAAGCGGGCGGAAGAACGAAGTGGGTAAAACATGCTTGCTCCTTTTCTCGGGTTAAACCCTGGTTGTTCGTTGGATAGCACGATTAAGGGTAGCGTCCCCTTTATGGTCCTGTGTCATTGAGATACCCAACGTTTGACATGAGCGGCTCGATGGAAGGGTTAGGCGGCATTTCGCTCATACATGAGATTTGCGACCTCATGAGGCCGGTACTGCCGGTGATATTGGGCTACTTCTTCCCACAGATTGCGAAGCGTGATTTGAAGCGGATCTCGAATTTCAGTAGGAGTTGCACCTGACGGGCCGCGCGGTGTACTTACGAAGGATTCAAGTTCATCCTCGTCAGCCCAGCCCCAGATGGCCATTCGCTTGACGTATACGAGTACGTTAGCGTGGACGCCAACTGCTTGCAGTATCTGGAGGCAGCAGACACCTTCAAAGATGCAGAGCTCGTGCAAACGCAGCGCGGCAGCTAGTTCTTCGAGCTTCAAGTATTGGAAGAACGCGCCTTGATTCTTGGTCACGTAGTCGTCAGCACTAATAACAGGGAGTTTCAACTGATCAGAAACCTGAAGCTTGGAAGCCATCGATGGCGATCACGCGGGTGGTATCTAACGAGATTGCTGAGGCAACCGCTTCGGGCGTGGGGCAAGGGCTCATTGATGCTGCCTAACGTTCAAATTCAGAGGCGGGCAACACGCAAGTGTTGCCCGTCCACTGGAATGAGGGGTTAGGCGACTTCGTGTGGATAAAGGCGGCAATCTCCCTCCATACCTCTTCCCCTCGTTGATTAGTCGCCCATACGTTTTGATTTGTATCGACTCGGTAACGAAGCCCCTGGAACTCAAACTCTACGCCTAAATCCTGGCAGGGCGTGCGCTCCGTCCCGTCAACGCAGTAATGAATGACTGAACGGCCTTTAGGTTTGAATTCGTGACAATCGGTCTTACTTACAAGGCGAAATAAAGCTTTCTCGCACCATGTGGGGCCCTGCTGATCCTGTGTCTCACAAGGATCTTCGACCATGAGAAAGAAACGTGACGTTGAAATAACTTGAGCCTGTACATGGACGACCGTAAAGGTGAGCATCGCCATCGAAGCTAAAGTAAAAATTTTTCGCCATGTAAAGTGCATTGAACCGCCTAACGTGAAATATGCACCTTGATAGGTGCATATTTACTCGGCCTGAAGGTGTCTAATCCGAACAATTTCTGTCCTGTCTCTTGTTTTCACTGGCCTTCTGTTTGTAAAACGGGCTCGCCTGTAAAAACAAACACCCCGCCCCGGAACTCACGCCTCACACATCCAGATTCCGCACGCCCAGCGCATTGGTCTCGATGAAATTCCTGCGCGGCTCGACCTCATCGCCCATCAGGGTAGTGAAAATCTGGTCCGCCGAAATCGCGTCATCGATCTGCACTTTCATCAGACGGCGCACTTTCGGATCCATGGTGGTTTCCCACAACTGCGCGGGGTTCATTTCGCCCAGTCCCTTGTAGCGCTGGATGCTCATGCCGCGTTTGACTTCGGCCAGCAACCAGTCCATCGCTTCGCGGAAGCTCTGCACGGGCGTTTCTTTTTCGCCCCGTTTGGCGCGCGCGCCCAGGCCAATCAGGTCGCGCAACAAGTCGCCCACTTTGACCAGCTGGTTGTAGTCACCGGTTTCAAGCAGGTCAGCTTCGAGGAAGTTGACGTGGATGTTGCCGTGCGCATGACGCGTGATGCGCAAGCGATGGCTGTCGGTCTCGCTGATGTACTCGGCGGCGACTTCAAATTTTTGTGCGTCCAGCGCGGCGCCCAGACTGGCTTCGCTTAGCATCGCTGCGCCGCTGTCCGACAGATCCAGACGCGGGATGCGCATCAGCGTCTGCAATACATCGTTGGGCAACAGACGGGCCAGGCGATCGCAGACCGCTTCAGCCAGGAAGTATTCGCGTGCCAGCGATTCGAGCGCATCCCCGACGATGGGCATGGCGCCATCCATTGGGATGAGCTCGGCCTCTTTCATCGCCTCGGCCATCAGGTGTTCCTTCATGGCGTGTTCGTCCTTGAGGTAACGCTCGGCACGTCCATGCTTGACCTTGTACAGCGGCGGCTGGGCAATGTAGATGTGGCCGCGCTCGACCAGTTCGGGCATCTGACGGTAGAAGAAGGTCAGCAGCAGGGTGCGGATGTGTGCGCCGTCGACGTCGGCGTCGGTCATGATGATGATGCGGTGATAACGCAGCTTGTCCGGGTTGTAATCGTCCTTGCCGATGCTGGTGCCAAGCGCGGTGATCAGCGTGGCGATTTCCTGGCTGCTGATGACCTTGTCGAAACGCGCGCGTTCCACGTTCAGGATTTTGCCCTTGAGCGGCAGGATTGCCTGGAACTTGCGGTCGCGTCCCTGCTTGGCGGAGCCGCCTGCGGAATCGCCCTCGACCAGATAGATTTCGCACAGGGAGGGGTCTTTTTCCTGACAGTCCGCCAGCTTGCCGGGCAAGCCGAGGCCGTCCATGATGCCTTTGCGGCGGGTGATCTCGCGCGCCTTGCGCGCGGCTTCGCGGGCGCGGGCGGCATCGACAATCTTGCCGCACAGGATTTTGGCATCGGCGGGGTTTTCGAGCAGGAATTCAGCGAGTTTCTGGCCGACTACCTCCTGCACGACCGGCTGTACTTCGCTCGATACCAGCTTGTCCTTGGTTTGCGAGGAGAACTTGGGTTCGGGCACTTTGACCGACAGCACGCAGGTCAAGCCTTCGCGCATGTCGTCGCCGGTGGTTTCGACCTTGGCTTTTTTTGCGAACTCGTTTTCTTCGATGTATTTGTTCAGCACCCGGGTCATCGCCATGCGCATGCCGGTGAGGTGGGTGCCGCCGTCGCGTTGCGGAATGTTGTTGGTGAAACACTGCACGGTTTCGGAGTAGCTGTCGTTCCACTGCATGGCGACTTCAATCGTCATGCCGTCTTTTTCGCCGACCGCGTGAAAAATCTTGGGGTGCAGCACCGATTTGACCCGGTTCATGTAGTTGACGAAACCCTTGACGCCGCCCGAATGCGCGAAGTTTTCGGTTTTGCCGTCGCGGTGATCGATCAGCTCGATCTTCACCCCGTTGTTGAGGAAAGACAGTTCGCGAATGCGTTTGGCGAGAATGTCGAAGTGATATTCGATTTTGCCCTCACCAAAAATTTCTTCGTCGGCCAGAAAGTGCACTTCGGTGCCGCGGGTTTGCGTATCACCGATAACCTGCATGGGTGACACTTCGACGCCGTTCTGAATTTCTATCGGTCGATCAAGCACCTTGCCCTGGTTGAAGGTCATGGCGTATTTCTTGCCATCACGACGAACGATCAGCTTCAGCCATTTCGACAAGCCGTTGACGCACGACACGCCCACGCCGTGCAAACCACCCGACACCTTGTAGCTGTTCTGGTTGAACTTGCCGCCGGCATGCAGCACGGTCATCACGATTTCGGCCGCGCTGCGCTTGGGTTCGTGCTTGTCGTCAAATTTGACGCCAACCGGAATGCCGCGCCCATTGTCGGAAATCGAAATGGAATTATCGGGATGGATGATGACCTTGATGTCGTCGCACCAGCCGGCCAGCGCTTCGTCGATCGCGTTGTCCAGCACTTCGAACACCATGTGATGCAAGCCGCTGCCATCGGACGTGTCGCCGATGTACATGCCGGGACGTTTGCGTACGGCTTCCAGGCCTTCCAACTGCTGGATGCTGTCTTCGTCGTAGCCTCCGTTCACGTCATCGGGCTTCGCGTTGTCGGGCTTGTCGCTCATGGTG